>NZ_JBSIBZ010000170.1:0-7859 GCF_058245575.1 Streptomyces sp. UF-297
CCCCCCCCCCCCCCCCCCCCCCCCCCCCCCCCCCCCCCCCCCCCCCCCCCCCCCCCCCCCCCCCCCCCCCCCCCCGCTCAGCAGTATGCCGCCGCGACGGCGCCTCCCCGCGTGACGCCGCCCTTGTCCGGACCTCGTGAGGCCGCCCCGCCCGCCGCGGCCTTGGCAACCGCCCAGGACCACCCCGGCTCGTCCCGGCGCAGGGCCACCTCCGACCCCTTCCGGCGCAGGACCGCCTCCGGCCGCCGCCTACCGCCTCCGGCCGGTCCCGCGTCAGCCCCGCCCCCCCCCGGCCGGTCCGGCCTCAGGCACGCCCCCGGCCGGTCCCGCCTCAGGCCCGCTGCCGCGACGGGCGCAGCGCACGGCCCGCGCGCCGGGCGCCCGCCGCCACCCTGCCCGTACGCCAGCGGGCCCGCAGCGCCGACCAGCGCGCCGACAGAGCCCACCGGATCCGCACCGCGGACCGCGGGGCCAGCAGCGCGCGCAGCCGCAGCCCACGCGAGGCCGCCTCCCACAGCCCGGACCGTACGCGCCGCACATCGTCCCCGATCCCGGACGCCGGCCGCGGCTGCGGGGCGTACAGGACCTGCTCGACCGCCTCGGCCACCCGCTGCGCCGCCTCGGCGGCCTCCCCGCGCAGCTCACCGATGCGTACGATCCGCGCGGCCGCCTTGCGCGGGGTGAGCGAGTCCTCCGGCACGATGCCGAAGTCCCAGCCGGAATCCACCAGTTCCCGCCAGGCTTCCAGGGTGCGCGCCGTGGCGTCCTGGCCCCGGCCGCCGCCCAGCCGCCGCGAGCGCGCCCGGGTCCGCCATATCAGCGGCAGCGCCAGCACCGACAGCAGGAGCAGCGCGGCGGCACCGGCGGCGGCCAGAGCGGCGACCGGCGGACCGTCGTCGGCGGGCCCGGCGCCCGACTGCACCGGCGGGGCCCCGCAGAGCCCGCTGCGCCGGTCACCGGCGGGGCAGCTCTGGGACGGGGAGGGGCCCGCCGTGGCACCGGAGGACTGGGACGGCAGCGGCGCCGGGCTGCTGCCGCCGTTGTCGGCGGGGGACTGGGAGAGGGTGTACTCCGGTGTGCTGCCCCGGCTCGGCGTCGGCTCGAAGCGCGTCCAGCCCGCCCCCTCGAAATACAGCTCGGGCCAGGCGTGCGCGTCCTTGAGGCCGATCGAGGTCGTACCGTCGCCCTGCTTGGTGCCGGGGGTGAAGCCGACCGCGACCCGCGCCGGAATGCCCAGCGTGCGCGCCATCGCCGCCATCGAGAAGGAGAAGTGGACGCAGAAGCCCTCCTTCATCTCCAGGAACCGCGCGATGGCCTGTGTCCCGCTGCCCGCCTGGACCTCGGTGTTGTACGAGAACCCGCCCTCCAGCGCGAACCACTGCTGGAGCTTGACGGCCTTGGCGTACGCGCTGCCGGCGCCGCGTGTCACCCGCAGGGCCGTCTCGTGCACCACCGCCGGCAGCGAGCCGGGCACCTTGGTGTACTCCCGGGCGATCTCGGCGCGCGGCGCGGGCGCCGAGGCCAGCTGCTGCGCGGTGGGCCGCACCAGCAGGCTCTCGACCTGATACTGCAGCCCGCGGGTGTTCTGCCCGCGGTCGCCGACCAGGGTGCGGCCCTCCGGCTCGAACCGCCAGCGCCCGGGGATGTCCACCTTGGAGACGGGGTAGGGCAGCGGCAGCCAGTTCTGGGCGTACCACTCGGCGGTCGATATGGAGGTGTTGACCCGCAGGGTCTCCACGCCGCGCCCGAGCCCGGGCGGCCCGGGGAGCCGGTCCGGCACATCGCGCACCGCGCGCTCCGAGGGCTTCCAGGCCGTGCCGTCGAACTGGTCCAGCGCGACGATGCGCAGATACATCTCCCGGGTGTCCTCGGAGGTGGTGCGGTAGTTGAGCACCTCCCGGTCCTGCGGCTGGTTGAGGCTGTTCTGCAAGGACACCAGCGGGTTCACGGCGGAGATCGTGCCGCCACCGCCGCCCGTCCCCCCGTCGGCGCCGGCCGCCCCCAGCAGCCCGCCGCCGAGCGTGGGCAGCGCCGCGGGCACCACCAGCGCGATACCGAGCACCAGCGCGCCGATCCTGCGGCCCGTACGGACCGGAGCCAGCGCGGGGCCACCGGCCGCAGCGGCGAAGCCCTGGCCCCCGGTGCCCCGGACCGCAGCACCGCCGCCGAAGACCCGCCCCCACTGCGAGAGCCGGTCCCGGCCCTCGGCCAGGAGCAGCAGCAGATAGCCCGCCGCCGCGACCAGGAACCACAGCCAGCCCGCCCCGCCCTGCGCCAGCCCGGCCGCCACCGAATACAGCGCCAGCAGCGGCAGCCCGGCGGGCGCCGCACTGCGGTACGTCACCGCCAGCGCGTCCACCACCAGGCCGACCACCACCACCCCGCCGACCAGCATCAGCCGTATGCCGGCCGTGACCGGCGCCGGGATGGCGTACCGCCCTACGTCGTGAATGCCCTCCTGGACCAGCTGGCCGAACTCGGAGAAGACCCCGGGCCCCGGCAGCAGCCCGGCGACCGCCTCCTGACGGGCGAAGAGGAAGGTGAGCAGCAGCAGCGCCACCAGCGCCTGCGCCGCCACCGTCAGCGGCCGGGCCAGCGGCACCCTGCGGCCCAGCGCGCCGACCGCCGTCACCACCGCGAGCAGGATCGCGGCCTGCAGCACCCAGCCGATCGGCTCGACCAGCGGCAGCAGCGCGCTGGAGGCGCACAGCGTGGCCACCGCCGCGCACACCGAAAGCCGCGCCCCGCCGCTCATGCCCGCACCCCGCCCGGCCCGGTCCGTACGGCCCTGCCGCCGGTGAGCCCGTCGATCGCCCTCATACCGCACCATCCGTCCCCGAACCGGCCCGTGGGCTTACCCGGCCGGCGCCGTCGGCCGGGCCCGGGCGCACCCCGGACCCGTCGGCCTGCCGCCACAGCGCGGCCAGCGAGGCGCCGGGCGGCACCGCCAGCGCCTGCCAGCCCGCATCGCCCAGCATCCGCAGCCGCTCGGCCATCGGCACCTGCCCGCCGGAGAACCTGATCCCACCGGGCCCGGTGGCCCAGGCGTCGCTGTCCAGGACGAAGGCGACCGCCGCCCCGCTGCGCTGCCGCATCCGCCCGGCCACCGCCGCCTGCTCCTCGTCCAGATCCCCGAAGAACGCGATCAGCAGCCCTTCGTTGCCGCCCCGCAATACGTCGTACGCCCGCGCCAGCCCCGCCTCGGCGGAGTGCTCCACCACGGCGAGGGTGTCCAGCAGCAGCCCGGCCGCGTCCGCCGACCCGGCGCCGCCGCCGAAGGCCTGGGCCCCGTCGGCACCCGGCACCGAGGTGCCCGTGTCGGTCAGCAGCCGCACCGCGAAGCCCTGCTCCAGCAGATGCACCGCGATCGAGGCGGCCCCGGAGACCGCCCACTCGAAGGCCGAGTCGGGCCCGGCGCCGTGATGGGCCGTGCGCCGGGTGTCCAGCAGGACCGTGCAGCGCGACTTCTGCGGCTGCTCCTCCCTGCGGACCATCAGCTCGCCGTAGCGCGCGGTGGAGCGCCAGTGCACCCGGCGCAGATCGTCGCCGTGGCGGTACCCGCGCGGGATCACATCGTCCTCACCGGCCAGCGCCAGTGAGCGCTGCCGCGCGTCGCCGTACCCCGAGCTCTCGCCGATCAGCCGCACCGCGGGCAGCGCCTCGACCCGCGGCACCACCGTCAGGGTGTCGTACGCGCTGAAGGAGCGGGTCAGCTCGCACATCCCGAAGGGGTCCGAGAGCCGCAGTTGCAGCGGCCCCAGCGGATAGCGGCCGCGCAGGTCGGAGCGCACCCGGTAGGACACCTCGCGCCGGCCGCCCGCCTCGACCCGGTCCAGGACGAACCGGGGCCGCGGCCCCAGGACGTAGGGCACCCGGTCCTGGAGCATCAGCACGCCGGTGGGCAGCCGCGAGACGTTCTCCACCCGCAGCCGCACCCGCGACTCGGCGGCCGCCGGCACCCGGGCGGGGGAGAGCTTGCGGCTGCCCGCGACCCGGTAGCGGGTGCGGTACAGCACCAGGACGCACACCAGCGGCAGCGCCGCCAGCAGCAGCCCGACCCGCAACAGGTCCGACTGGCCCAGCAGATAGGAGCACACGGCCGCGGCCAGGCCCGCCGCCAGGAAGGACCGGCCGCGGGTGGTCAGCCCGCCCAGCGCGCTGCGCAGCCCGCCGTGCCGCTCGGGTGTCGGCTCCGGCCCCGCGCCCTGCGCGCTCCCCCCGCCGGGCATCAGAACCCCCGCGCGCCGGGCGGCTGCCGGTGCCACTGCTGGGCGGACTGGTCCGGTACGGGCGTACGCCGCAGGATCTCCAGCACGACCTGCTCGGCCGAACGGCGGTTCAACTGGGCCTGCGCGGTGGGCAGCAGACGGTGCGCCAGCACCGCCACCGCGAGGGACTGCACGTCATCGGGGAGCGCGAACTCGCGCCCCGCCAGCGCGGCCGCCGCCTTCGCCGCCCGCAGCAGATGCAGCGTCGCGCGCGGCGAGGCGCCCAGCCGCAGCTCGGGGTGGGAGCGGGTGGCCGCGACCAGGTCCACGGCGTATCTGCGCACCGGTTCGGCGACATGGACCGTGCGCACCGCCTCGATCAGCTTCAGGATCTCGTGGGCGTGCGCGACCGGCTGCAGATCGTCCAGCGGCGAGGCCCCGCCGTGCACATCCAGCATCTGCAGCTCGGCCTCCGGGCTCGGATAGCCGATGGAGACCCGCGCCATGAAGCGGTCCCGCTGCGCTTCGGGCAGCGGGTAGGTGCCCTCCATCTCCACCGGGTTCTGGGTGGCGACGACCATGAAGGGGCTGGGCAGCGCGTAGGTCTGCCCGTCCATGGTGACCTGCCGCTCCTCCATGGACTCCAGCAGCGCCGACTGGGTCTTGGGCGAGGCGCGGTTGATCTCGTCGCCGATCACGATCTGCGCGAAGATCGCGCCGGGCTTGAACTCGAAGTCCCGCTGCTGCTGGTCGAAGACGCTGACCCCGGTGATGTCCGAGGGCAGCAGGTCGGGAGTGAACTGGATGCGCCGCACCGAGCAGTCGATGGACCGGGCCAGCGCCTTGGCGAGCATCGTCTTGCCCACCCCCGGCACATCCTCGATCAAAAGATGCCCCTCGGCGAGCAGCACGGTCAGCGAGAGCCGTACGACCTCCGGCTTGCCCTCGATCACACCCTCCACCGACCTGCGGACCCGCTCCGCTGTGGTGGTCAGATCGCTCAGGCTCGCTCGCTCGTCATAGGTCGTCACCCGGCCCTCCTCGGCCCTTTCTTTCGGACCGACGCCCTCTGTGCGGACCGGCCCTCCCCGACTTGTGCGCCGCGCCCGGCCACGGCCGGGGCGACGTCACATACGCATTCTTGCCGCCAGCGCCGCTTCGCGTCATGGCCTGTGGATAACTCGATCCGTAACGGCACTCTCACTGCTGAGGGTCGATCTCCCTGAGCAGACCCGTCGTCACATCGAAGACGAAGCCCCGGACATCGTCGGTGTGCAGCAGGAACGGCGAGGTACGGACCCGCTGCATCGACTGCCGCACGTCCACGTCCAGGTCCTTGAACGCCTCCACGGCCCACGTCGGACGCTGTCCCACCTCCTCCGCCAGCTCGTGCCGGAAGTCCTCGGTCAGGCTGAGCAGACCGCAGCCGGTGTGGTGGATCAGGACGATGGAGCGGGTGCCCAGCGCCCGCTGGCTGATGGTCAGGGAGCGGATGATGTCGTCGGTGACCACACCGCCGGCGTTGCGGATGGTGTGGCAGTCGCCGAGCTGGAGGCCCAGCGCGGCATGCAGGTCCAGGCGCGCGTCCATGCACGCGACGACGGCGACCTTGAGGACGGGACGGGCGTCCATCCCCGGGTCGGTGAACTCGGCGGCGTAGCGCTCATTGGCCTGGACGAGGCGGTCGGTGACGGTACGGCCGGTGGGGGCGGCGCCGTCGGTGGACGGGGGCATCGGCTGCGACGCAGATATCGACATGGCTAAGACGGTAGTCGGCGCAGCTGGACACGGCCGGTTGTGAGGCCGGGCATAGGGGGCCATCGGCACGGTCTGTGACGCAACGCACAGCGGGTCCGCGCGTGCCCCCGTCCGGGTGAGCACACCCTTCCCAAGCCGCTTCGGGACGCGCGGAACCAGTTGATTGACCGCGGGGAGCAGTGGACTAAAGTGGCGCGAAGTGGGAGGCGTGACGCTCTCCTAGGATCCCGAATCCCTCGCGTGCGAGACCGCACGTACGGCTCGGCCTCCTCCCGCTCCACCGGTCCGCCGACGTCACTTCCCCGTCGCCGGAGGACCACTTCCCCTTCAGAGCGGGCGGGGACCAGGCGGTACGTGCGGCCCTTCTCCGGCCTGCGGCCGGGGGACCCCCTGCCGACCATCCTTGCGGAAGGCGCATGAGCAGCAATTCTCGTCACGTTCCCGTCATGCTCCAGCGGTGTCTGGACATGCTCGCCCCCGCGCTCACCGAGCCCGGTGCCGTCGTCGTCGACTGCACGCTCGGTCTGGGAGGGCACAGCGAGGCGCTGCTGACGACCTTCCCCGAGGCCCGCCTGATCGCGCTGGACCGCGACCCGGCGGCGCTCGAGCTCGCCGGGGAGCGCCTGGCGCCCTACGGGGAGCGCGCGACCCTCGTGCACGCTGTCTACGACGAACTGCCGCACGTCCTTCAGCGCCTGGGCGTCCCGCGCGTCCAGGGCGTCCTGTTCGACCTAGGCGTCTCCTCCATGCAGCTGGACGAGGCCGACCGCGGCTTCGCCTACGCCCAGGACGCGCCGCTGGACATGCGCATGGACCAGACGACGGGCATCAGCGCCGCCGAGGTCCTCAACACCTACCCGCCCGGCGACCTCGTGCGGATCCTGCGCACCTACGGCGAGGAGAAGCAGGCCAAGCGGATCGTCGAAGCGGTGGTGCGCGAGCGCGCCAAGGAGCCCTTCACCAACAGCGCGCGGCTGGTCGAGCTGATCCGCGACGCGCTGCCGCAGGCGGCCAAGCGCACCGGCGGCAACCCCGCCAAGCGCACCTTCCAGGCCCTGCGCATCGAGGTCAACGCCGAACTGGCCAGCGTGGAGCGCGCCATCCCCGCCGCCGTCAAGGCCATCGCCGTCGGCGGCCGGGTCGCCGTGCTGTCCTACCAGTCGCTGGAGGACCGCCTGGTCAAGCAGGTCTTCGCGGCAGGCGCCGCCAACACCGCGCCGCCCGGCCTGCCCGTCGTCCCCGAGCGCTACCAGCCGCGCCTGAAACTGCTGACCCGCGGCGCCGAACTCCCCACCGAGGAGGAGGTCGCCGAGAACCGCAGGGCGGCCCCGGCCCGGCTGCGCGGCGTGGAGCGCATCCGCGAGGACATCGCATGAGCCCCGCGGGACGGCCGCGCAAGGGGGCCGGGCGGCTGTCGGGCCTGCTCCCCGCCGGTACGAGCACGGCGGCCCGTACGCCCTTCGTGCTCCTCGTGGTCGTCCTGCTCAGCACCGGCCTGATCGCCCTGCTGCTGCTCAACTCCTCCCTCAACCAGGGCTCCTTCGAGCTGAGCCGGCTGGAGAAGCGGACCACCGAGCTGACCGACGAGCAGCAGGCCCTGCAGCAGGAGGTCGACAGCTTCTCCGCACCGGGCGCGCTGGAGCGGCGCGCCCGTGAGCTGGGCATGGTGCCCGGCGGCAACCCCGCCTTCCTCAACCCCGACGGCACCGTCCGCGGCAAGCCCAGCGAGGCCGGCGCCGAGCCCTCCTCGATGAGCGCACCCGAGCCGCCGCCCGTGCCCCGGCCCGCCGTGAAGCCGGCCGGCGCGCCCTCTGCCCGCAGCGCCCCCGGCCCCGCGGGCGCCCCCTCGTTCCGGCCCACGACCGGGCCGTCCGCCGCGCCCGCCCCCGGCGC
>NZ_JBSIBZ010000171.1:0-7852 GCF_058245575.1 Streptomyces sp. UF-297
GGGCCACCCGCGGCTGCCGACTGTTTCACGGTGAGCGGTATGGCGTGGTCGAGCAGGGCGCCCTCGTGACGGAGGGCTGCCCCGGTGCGGTGTGGTGTGGTGCGGTGCCGTGGCGGACGGACCGCGAATCACGCCAGCGTGACCTGCATGCCGCCCCCGGCCAGGGCATCGAGGATCTCGGCGGTCCGCCCTGTAGGGGGAGGGGCGCCAGGCACTGACCTTGGCCCACAGCAGGCGCTCGGTGAGTGGCTCGCCCCGGTCGTCCCGTATCTCCAGGGCGGCCTGCTCCAGGTCCAGCGCCTGCCGGGTGCCCTTCAACAGGGCCGCCCGCAGCTGATCACCCGGGGCGAGCCCCTGCAGCACGAGCGGGTACGCCACCTGCTCGGACGGCAGGATGCGGGTGAACTCCCGGCAGGAGCCCAGCCATCGGTGCTCGTCATGCATCCGGACGGAACCCCTGTACCCCTCCGGCGGACCCTCGTAGTCATCCAGGCCGGTGAGCACCAGACTGCCTGTTCCGGCGAACTGCCCTGGGCTCTGCGCCTCCTCCAGCAGCCAGGGCCCCAACGCCTCGTCCTCCGGCACCAGCCACACCCGGCTGCCGCCCCAGTCCCGCACCGCGACGCCTTCCGGGACCCAGCCGAACCGTTCGTACGCCCCGCGCCGGGGTTCCCCGAAGAGCCCGTCCACTGCGGCGCACACGCCCCAGACGTAGCCGTGCTCCGTCTCCGTCAGCGTGTACCGCCCGTACCCGCGCTGGTCCCTGTCCTCATACACGAGGGGACATCATGTCCGGATCCGGCTTTCACGACGAAGTGCTTTCCCGCAGCCGATCCAAGCGCCTCAAGCACGCCCCGCCCGCCAGGGACGGTCCGGGGACCTCCATGTAGGAAGCTGCCGCCTGGCGTCGGTGTATGGGGCAGATCGCTGTGCCTGAGAGCCGGTCTCTCCTCCCTGCGGTGCGGGAGAGGCCGGCCGGGGCAACGGATGCTCACATACGCGAGACCACCCGGAAGCGGCCCCGCCGGGCCGGTCAGGACGCGGAGGGGACCCGAGTGCGTAGCCCTTCGGCGAACGTGCGCGCTGCCGCCAGATCGTCGGCGTTGGGCCGTCCCTTCTTGATGCCGCCGACGGGCTTGAACGGAAGGCAGGTGTCCAGTGCGCGGCACGAGAAGGTGTCGGCCACCTCGAAGCCCTTCTGGTCGAGGAGCTGTACCACGGGGCGGGTGTAGGGCCGGATCCGTGCTTCGGGGAACCCGCTGGTGGAGAACACGAAAGCCCTGCCTCGTTGTTCCCTCTTCGGGAGGGACTGGATGAACTGGCGCAGCTGCGGGTGGAAGGCCATCGAGAAGATGCCCGAGCCGAATCCCACGAGGTCGCAGGCGGCGAGTTCTGCCATGTCGACCTCCTCGGGGGCGACAACGGGGGCGTCCAGGACGCGGCCCATGGCATCGGCGACTCTCTTCGTGTTCCCGTGTGACACGGATACGCACACGATCATGGCCTTCATGGCGATGTTCCTCTCACTCTGCGGTCGTCCATAGGACACGGCTCGGCCCGCGACCGTGACACCGGGCGGCTGTGTCCTGCGTCACTTGCGGGGCGTGGTGTCGGCATCGGTGCTGTGCGGCACTACCGCCCAGCCTGGGCACCTGCGCGAGAGCTGCACCCACTTCATCCCCGACGCCCTTGCCGGAACAGTCCCCGGAGAGGCCGTCGGGTTGTGACGGTGCAAGGGGCCTCCCGGTCCGGGCTTCGCGCCTTCTGTAAGGCCGTGGCCGAGGCGGGCCGTGGCGATCGCGCTGTGCTGTGCTGGAGAGCACCGGGCTGGGCGTGGTGGCGGACGGACGCCACCGTCTCGGCGATCCGAGGAAGTTGGAGATGGCGTTGCGGCGAGCTCCGGTTGAGTGGATGCCGTTGTCGCTGTGGTGGCGTCGTACGAGGGACCGCTGTGGGGCCGTGGGCGTGAAGCCGCGTAGTGCCGGATGATCTGCTGTCGCCGCGGTGTCGTCCGGCCGGCGCCTGCGTGCGCACCCGTACGGGGGCCTCGTGCGCCGTGAGACCCCGGACCGGTCCCGCCTGCCGGGACGGGCAGGGCTGGCCCGCTCCCGGGTGCAGCACTTCCTGCTGCACCCGGGAGCGGGTGTAGCGGCCTCACGATCCGGCTCGTTCAGCGGCGCGCGCAGGCGGCGCTCGCTCAACACCCGTCTTAGCCGATGCCGTCGTCGCGCACCATGCCAGAACTCGCCGCTGTACGTCGCCTGGTGTGCTGACCGGCGCCGTCGCCATCGCCAAGCGCGGCGACCGTCTGAACGGAAGGATGGCGGCGTTTCACGGCGGTGCACCGGGGCGGCGCTTCTTCTAGACAGGCCATATACAGGCTATGTAGAGTACGAGTATGGCGATGCTGCGTATGACCCTGCAGACCCAACTGGTGCTGCGGGCTTTGCTGGAGGACCCCGCCAAGCAGCGTTACGGCCTGGAGCTGTGCGAGCTGGCAGGGCTGCCGTCGGGCACGATCTATCCGATTCTCGCCAGGCTCGAACAGGCCGGCTGGGTGGACAGCACTTGGGAGGACCCGACCGTTCACGAAATCGCGGGCCGGCCTCGGCGCCGCTTCTACCAGATCACTCAAGAGGGCGCCGAGCAGGCCCGTGACGCCTTGGCGCGCGCCTACCGTGCCCGCAAGCAGCCGCTGCCGGGATGGGCGGCCGCCCGCCCGGCCGTTGACGGGGGAGCGTCATGAAGAGGAAGCGGTTATGGCCACCGCGCAGCGGTCGCGCGGACGAGCGCATGTCCTGCGATGCTCTCCTTGCGCGCGTGCGCACCCACCATCCCGCCGCGGACACGGCGCTGCTTGAACGGGCATACGCGGAGGCTGCTTTGTGGTATGAGGGCCACACGCGCCGCAGCGGAGCCCCGGTCCTCAGCCACTGTGTGACCGTCGCCGCCATCGTTGCTGGGTGCGGCACGCCTGCGGAAGTGGTGTGTGCCGCCCTGCTGCACGACCTTGAGGACACCGCCTGCCCTCCCGACCGCGTCGCCGAACTGTTCGGCCCCCATGTGGCGGACCTGGTGAGGGCTGTTCCGACTGCTCCGATGGCCATGCCCACCTCAGCCGTCACCGTCGCGGTTCCGGGAGTGTCGGGCGCCGCGCCACCCTTCGAGGCGGCCGTGCTGACCATCCGGCTCGCCGACCGGCTGCACAACATGCGCACCATCGCGTTCGTGTCGCAGGCCACCCGCTATCGCAAGGCCCGTGAAACCGTCGACGTCTTCGCGCCTGTGGCCCGAGCGGCGGGCCTGCCCCATGTGAGCCGGGAACTGCACGACTTGGCCTCGGCCGTCCTGCAGAGCCCCCCTGCCGCGTACGCCGTCACCGGGCGGACGCTGGCCGTCCTCGCCCTGCTGCTCCCCTCCCGCCAGCGCGCGCGGTGGCAGGAGGAGTGGACCGCCGAGCTGGCGGCCCACCGCACCCGTCGCTCCCGTGCCCGTTACACCCTTCGCGTCCTGCTGCACACACCGCGCCTGTCGACGACGCTGCGCCGCTCTGTGAGGCAGGAACAACCATGGTGAGCGCGGCTGCCCGCATCGGAAGCCTGCTCGGGGCAGCGGCCATCGCATGCGTGACAGCCACGGTGGGCGAAGGCCTGTCGGCCTGGGGGATCGTGGGGCTGTGCGCAAGCTCTCTGGCCCTGGCCGGGGCCATCCTGTTCTGGCCCAGTGAAACCCCGGCCCGGCGCCTGGGGCAGCTGATCCGGGCCTGGCGCAGTCCGGCCACGATCGCGCCGCCCGAGCCAGGCCAGTCGCCACGAACTCCGGCTTCGCTCGGAGGGAACGCGGCTGACACACCCTCATGCCACACCCCGGGGACGTGAGCGATGGGGGAGGGGCGCGGGATCCCGGCCAGGGCCGTCGATGCCGGTGCCGTCGGCGTGGGCTGGCCGGTTGGGCTGCCGCTGCGGCGTGTCCTGCGCGGGGGACGTGGGGGAGGATGAGGCGGGACGGCCACGCAGAGGTGACCACCGTGGGCTTGGTGGGCCCGGAGCACATTTCGGTGCTGGAGCGCGACTGGCGCTTTGCACGGATGCTGAACCCGACGAAGCGGCTGCTCAGTGAACGGTAACGCGCGGTGCCCAAGTGCAGTTGCCGGGGCGGGCAGGCCACGGTCACAGACGCGGACGGTCTCGAGCACACCGTGCGGTGCGAGGCGCGCGACGGGATCGGTGACCTGCCGCCGTACGAGGACAACGGCGAAGCCCTCGCACGGTAGCGCCGCAGCCGTCATCCGACAGACAGCAGTGCGGCGCCTCGCTCCGGTGCCGACGGCGTGGCTGTCGCGCCTGTTGAGGATCTTCAGATCTCGCCAGTGCTACTCCTCCCGCTGAATTCAGGAATGAAGGAAGTGGGGGAGAACGACGAACCGCGGCGACGCATGCCCCCACCCCGTCAATGGGTAACCATCAGCCAGGCAGGCCAAAGACGGGGGCCGTCATGGTAGACACCTGGACCATCGTCGCCGCAGTGTCCGGAGTTCTCGGCAATATCACTGCCGTCGTTGTATCGGTCGCCAGCATCCGGCGAGCGGACGCAGCGCTCGTCCAGGCCAGAGACATCGCCGCTCAACACCTCGCCGCGCAAGACGACTTCGATGGCGCAGCCACCTGCATCGCCTGGCGCGAACACATCATTGCGCTGCACGACCGCGGCCTGACCTCCGACCAGATACGGCGGATCATGCTCCTCGAACCCGGCGGCGAGGGCTACGAGCCAGGAATGGGCGGCATCGACGACATCCTCCGTGACATCCCAAGAATCCCGCCCAGCCCTTGAACAGCAAGAGACCGGACTCTGCTGCCGCGCTACCTGGGCGTCAGCACACAGAACTCGTTGCCGTCGGGATCGGTCATTTCCACTCGGCCGGCCTCGCCCTGGCCGGTGTCGATGAGAGTCGCCCCAAGGGAGAGCAGGCGCTCGACCTCTGCCATCCGGTCTCCGTGGGCAGGGGGAGCGAGGTCGAAATGCAGCCGGTTCTTGCCCGTCTTCGGCATCAGCGGCGGACCGCCCCACGTGATCTTCGGGCCGCCGTGCGGCGAGCGGATCGCGGTCTCCTGGTCCTGGTCCCAGACCAGCGGCCACCCCAGCGCTTCGCTCCAGAAGTACCCGACCTCCTGCGAACCATCGCAGGCCAGCGCTCCGATGAAGCCGCAGTCGGCAAGGAAGTCGTTGTCCGGCTCGATGACGCAGAACTCGTTGCCTTCGGGGTCGGCGAGCACCACGTGACCTTCTTCCGGGCGCTGGCCGACGTCGATGTGCCGTGCGCCGAGTCCCAGCGCCCTGGCCACCGTGTGCTGCTGGTCCTCCAGGGAGGTACTCGTCAGATCGAAGTGCATCCGGTTCTGGCCGGCCTTCTGCTCCTGGGCCGGGGGAAAACGGATGCGGAACCCGGTGTCGTCGCTGGGCAGGAGCGTGACGCCGTCGTGTGGATCGTCAGTCATTGCCCAGCCCAGGACCCCGGACCAGAACTGCGCGAGACGCAGCGGCCGGCTCGCACCGAAGCAGACCGCGAACAGTTGAGAAGTCATTCCCCTGTGCTCTCCCCTCCGCTGACCGGCCACTGCCGACAGGCCGCCCCGTCGGCCCCGCGGACGGGCAGCATAGGGGCGAACCGGTGCCACCCGCAGCCGAGTTTCGACGGCAGCCCGAGCGATCAGCGACGCGTGCACCACGACGCGCGCACCGACACGTATCCGTTTGAGGGTGTTGCCGAGCGGCGTACGCCCCTGGCCTCGATGGCTGAGGCCAGGCGGGGGCTGATCGGGCCCGGCTGGGAACAGTCACCCGCCCGGAGGGAAACGGTCTTCAAGGTGCCGAGTCGTGCCAGATGAGACCCACTCGTGAACGCCCGGCGCCCTGCACCCGGGACGTCTTCTCCGAAGACGGCTGCAGCCTGTGCTGCCTTCGTCGGATCCCTCGCCGCTCCATTTCTCTCCGGTCACCAGGCCCACCACCGCGGGGCACGGCCGCTCCCATCCGCATGGCATGCCCATCCACCTGCACCGATTGCGAACAGAACAGAGGGGAACCCATGCCCGGATGTTATGAGGTGCATGACAGTAGGCGTGGGGCGTACGGGGCAATAGCGTGCTCGGCAAGCGACGGGATGCAGCGCCCTGCCCTGTCGTGCCCCCCCACACGATTGCTTCGAGACGAGGTCCTCGTGAGCCGTAGAATTTCCGCTCGTCTGCTGACCGTATGCCTTGTCCTGGCTCTGAGTTCGGGCACGGCAGTCGCGTCCGGTCCCGCGTCGGCCAGCCCCTCCCGGGACACCGGACCAAGCCGCCTCCCCGATCCCTACTGTTACGGCGAACCGTCGCAGCCGAATGCCGACCTGAGCGACCTCAAGGCGGCCTTCAACTCCTCGAACTGGATGCGGACCCTCCAGGCCATGTACAAGCGGCGCTGGCCCAGCGGGGAGGCGTTGGCCATCGCTCAGGCCAACGACAAGTACTGGGACCAGTTCGTGAACAAGCGGAGCTTCGAGGGGTTCGCCGAGTCGATGATGGTGGCGATCCACGAGGAGACCCACATGTGGGACCTCGACCCGTCCCGGACCAAGTGGGACGTGCACATCGCGGCATGGATCAACGGCAGTCAGCAGGCGCTGACGGTGCCCGTGCACGGCGGCTTCCCCCGCAAGGAGATCCTGCCGCTGATCAAGGACAACCTCAGCTCCTCCATGGACGACATCTACCTGCGGGACAAGACGCAGGGGGACTACCGCTTCCAGGGGGTGCTGGCGGAGCAGAACGCCGGGCTGACCGGACTGCCGGCGGTCACGGTGCTCCAGGAGTACATCAAGGGGGTCGGCGCCAGTAACGCCCGGGACATCGCCGCCACCAACCTGCGCTACCTCCTGCTCTACCTGCGCACCGCCAAGGCCAAGCACCCCGACTACTGGGCCAGGATCAAGGCCGAGCCCAAGCTCCGCGACCTGGCCCTGACCCAGTTCCTGCGGACGGCCTACTGGCTGGAGAAGTCCGCGCCCTACACCGGAAAACTGGGCAGCAAGGACGCCGACAAGATCACTGCGACGAACTACGCCCCGGAGAACATCGCCATCCTGGAGGAGTTCACCGGCCGCAAGGTGCGCCTGGACTCACAGAAGCACTGCACCGCCTGAAGGACCGCCGCAGCCTGGCTGAGGGGCCGTGCCGGTGGGGACACTCCCCTCACGCGTCGTGCTCTTGCCGGACGTAGCGGTGGGACAGGGCCGGGGCGATCCCGTCCGCTCGCTCGGTTGGCGCAAGAGCGGGGAGGCGACGGCAGGTGGCGCCATGCGCCAGCCCAGCAACTCAGAGGAACCGGACCGAGCTTCTGAGCCGCCCCATGGCCGCTTCCGGCACGCGCAGTCCCCACAGCAGAGTGATGGCCCGGGAGGTTGCCTCGGCGGTCGTCTGCGCGTCGGTCTGCGCAAGTGCTCGGGCGGCTGTGCTGTCCGCCGTCACGCCGCCCTCCCGGACCAACGGCGGCAGATCGGTGACTCTGATTTGTCGTTCTCCTGTCCCGGCAAGGGCGTTGAGCAACGCTGGCTTCTTCTGTACGAGGGGTCCGCTCCAGGAGTTTTGGCCTCACCACATCAGGCCGTCGGCGACGCGCAGGGGCAGGGCACGGGCAGGCGAGGGGCGCGTCTCCGGACGAGGGCGCGCCTGACAAGGCCGTGAAGCCGTGGGGAAGTTCGCGTCGGCCCCCTCGGCCGTAATCGGGTGCCGAGGCCGTGTTAGCCGGGTGTTAGCGGTGCGGCAGTCGTGCGGTGGTGGCCCGGGTCAGTGTGGGTGTCGTACCGAGGAGA
>NZ_JBSIBZ010000172.1:0-7743 GCF_058245575.1 Streptomyces sp. UF-297
CCGTTTCGGTGCTGCGCAAGGACCGGCCCGAAGAGGCCGCGCTGCTGAGCGCCCTCGCCCAACTGCACGTCGTGGGCGTCGCGGTGGACTGGTCCGGGATCTTCGCCGGTACCGGTGCCCGCCGCGTGGACCTGCCCACCTACCCCTTCCAGCGGCAGTGGTACTGGCCGGACGGTGCGCCCGCGGCGGATGCGCGGGCCGGTTCGCCGGACCTTGTGGACGCCGAGTTCTGGGACGCGGTGGAGCGCGAGGACCTCGCGTCGCTCTCGGCCGACCTGGAGCTGGACGGTGCCGCACTCTCGGCGCTCGTCCCCGCCCTGTCCGCCTGGCGCCGCAAGCGCGTCGAGCACTCCACGGTGGACGGCTGGCGCTACCACGTCTCCTTCAAGCCGCTGACCGGCGCCGCGTCCGGCGCCCTCGCCGGGCGGTGGCTGGCGCTCGTCCCGACGGGCGGCGCCGATGGCGAGTGGACCGCGGCCGTGCTCGTGGCCCTGGGCGAGTCGGCCGTCACCGTCGAGGCCGACGCGACCGACCGCGGCGCGCTCGCCGGACAGCTCGCCGAACTCGCCGCACAGGGCATCGAGTTCACCGGAGTGGTCTCCCTCCTCGCGGCCCCGTACGCCTACGCCCTCCCCTTTGGGCCGGCATGGCCCGACGAGGCGCTGCGGGCGCTGGCGGACGCCGGAATCCACGCCCCGCTGTGGTACGTCACCCGCGGCGCGGTATCGGTGGGCCGCTCCGACGCCGAAGCCGACGTCGCCCAGGCGGCGGTGTGGGGCCTCGGCAGGGTCGCGGCCCTGGACCACCCGGACCGCTGGGGCGGCCTGGTCGACGTACCCGAGGTGCTCGACGGGCGCTCGGCCGAACGGCTTCGCGCCGTCTTGTCCGGCATGGGTGACGAGGACCAGGTGGCGCTGCGCTCCTCCGGCGTCTTCGGGCGACGGCTGGTGCGCGCCACGGACGACACCTCCGCGGCCCCGTGGCGGCCGGCCGGCACGGTCCTGGTCGCCGGCCCGGCGTCCGGCACCGGCGGACTCTGCGCCCGCTGGCTCGCCGAGAACGGCGCCCGGCACCTGGTGCTGGCCGACCCGACCGCACCGGACACCGCGCGGCTGGGCGCCGAACTCGACGCCCTGGGCGTGCCGTTGACGGTGCTCGACTGCGCACCGGCCGACGGCGAGGCGCTGCTGGCCGCGCTCGCCGAGCTCCCGGCGCAGGCGCCGCTGACCGCCGTGATCCACACGGCCGGGCCGTTCGACGCCGACGCGCACACAGCCGCCGAGGACCCCGGCGCCGCGCTGGCCACGCTGCACGCGGACGTGGAGAGCCTGGCGGCCGTGGCCGAGGCGGCGGCCGGTGACCGCCCCCTGGACGCGTTCGTCCTCTTCTCCTCGATCGCCGGCGCCTGGGGTGCCGGAGGCCGGGGCACCGAGGCGGCGGCCGGAGCACAACTCGACGCCCTGGCCCGTACTTTGCGGGCCCGCGGACTGCCTGCCACGGCGGTCTCGTGGGGCGGCTGGGACGGTGCCACCTCCGACAGCCTCGCCGCCCACCTGAGGGCCAACGGGCTGCCCGTGATGGACCCCGCGCGGGCCCTGACCGCGCTCGCCCGCTCCCTGGGCACCGGCACCCCCTCGGTGACGGTCGCCGACGTACGGTGGGACGGGTTCGCGCCCGCCTTCACCCGCGACCGGCCCAGCGCCCTGTTCGCCGAACTGCCCGAGGCCCGCGAGGCACTGGCGGACGCCGGCGGCACCGAGCCGGGCACGGCGGGCAGCGCGACCGGCCTGCGGGCCGAACTCGCCGCCCGCCCGGACGCGGAGCGCACCGAGGTCCTGCTGGCCCTGGTCCGCGCCAAGGTGGCCGCGGTGCTCGGGTTCGCGGACGCCGGCGCCGTACCCACCGGCCAGGCCTTCAAGGACCTCGGCTTCGACTCGCTGACCGCGGTCGACCTGCGCAACCAGCTCGCCACCGCCACGGGTCTGGCGCTGCCCGCCACCCTCGTCTTCGACTACCCCACGGCCGACGCGCTCGCCGAGTACCTGCGGGCCGAACTCCTCGGCGAGGACGCGGAGGAACTCCCCGCGGCGGTGCGGTCGCAGGACGCCGGCACCGCCGAGGACCCGGTCGTCATCGTCGGCATGAGCTGCCGCTACCCGGGCGGGATCCGCTCGCCCGAGGACCTGTGGCAGCTGGTCATGGGGGAGACGGACGCCATCGGAGGCTTCCCCACGGACCGTGGCTGGGACCTGGACCGGCTGCTGCACGGCGACGCGGACGGCCGCGGCCGGACCGTCACCGGCCAGGGCGGATTCCTCTACGACGTGGCCGACTTCGACCCCGGCTTCTTCGGGATCTCGCCGCGCGAGGCGATGGTGATGGACCCGCAGCAGCGCATCCTCCTGGAAGCCACCTGGGAGGCCCTGGAGCGCGGCGGCCTCGACCCCGCCCAGCTGCGCGGCGGCGACACCGGCGTGTTCATCGGCGGCGGATCGGGCGACTACCGGCCCGAGGCGGGCCAGTTGGGCCACGCGCAGACCGCGCAGTCGGCGAGCCTGCTCTCCGGCCGGGTGGCCTACCACCTCGGCCTGGAAGGCCCCACCGTCAGCGTCGACACGGCGTGCTCGTCGTCCCTGGTGGCGCTCCACCTGGCCGCCCAGGCCCTGCGCAACGGCGAGTGCTCCATCGCGCTGACCGGCGGTGTGACGGTGATGTCCAGCCCGGTGAACTTCGTGGAGTTCGGGGAGATGGGAGCCCTCGCGCCGGACGGCCGCTGCCGCCCCTTCGCGTCCACCGCGGCCGGCACCGGCTGGTCCGAGGGTGTGGGCGTCCTCGTCCTGGAACGACTCTCCGACGCCCGCCGCAACGGGCACGAGGTCCTCGCGGTGCTGCGCGGCTCGGCCGTCAACCAGGACGGCGCCAGCAACGGCATCACCGCGCCCAACGGCCCCTCGCAGCGCCGCGTCATCCAGCGGGCGCTGGCCAGTGCGGGGCTGGCACCGGCCGACGTGGACGCCGTGGAGGCGCACGGCACCGGCACCACCCTGGGCGACCCCATCGAGGCGCAGGCGCTGCTGGCCACCTACGGACAGGGACGCGATCCCCAACTGCCGCTGCTGCTCGGGTCGGTGAAGTCCAACATCGGCCACACGCAGGCCGCAGCTGGCGTCGCCGGTGTGATCAAGATGGTGCTGGCGATGCGCCACGGCGTACTGCCCAGGAGCCTGCACATCGAGGAGCCCTCGGCACACGTGGACTGGAGCGCCGGAGCCGTCGAGCTGCTGGCGGACGCGGCCGACTGGCCGCGTACCGGCCGCCCGCGCCGGGCCGGCATCTCGGCCTTCGGCGCCAGCGGCACCAACTCCCACGTGATCATCGAGCAGCCCGCCGAAACCGTGGCGGACGAGCCCGAGCGGCCCCAGCAGGCAGCCGGACCGCTGCCGGTGCCCGTCTCCGGCGCCGTGCCGGAAGCGCTGCGGGCCCAGGCCCGGCAGCTGCACGCCTACGTGGCGGCCCGGCCCGGCCTGACCGTCGCCGAGTTCGCGCTGACCACGGCCACCACCCGGTCGGCCTTCACCCAGCGGGCCGCCGTCCTCGCCGAAGGCCGCGAGGAACTGCTCACCGGCCTGGCCGCGCTCGCCGACGGACTCGACACCCCCCAGGTCCTGCGGGGCCAGGCGGCGGAGCGCCGCGGCAAGCTCGCGGTGCTCTTCTCCGGCCAGGGCTCGCAGCGCGTGGGCATGGGCCGGGAGCTGTACGGCCGCTTCCCGGTGTTCGCCGAGGCCCTGGACGCGGTGACGGCGCGCCTGGACGCGGAGCTGGAACTCCCCCTGCGCCAGGTCATGTTCGAGGACGCCAAGCGACTGAACCAGACGGGCTTCACCCAGCCCGCGCTGTTCGCCATCGAGGTGGCGCTGTTCCGCCTGGTCGAGTCCTGGGGCATCCGCCCGGACTTCGCCGCCGGGCACTCCGTCGGCGAGATCGCCGCCGCGCACGTGGCCGGGGTCTTCTCCCTGGACGACGCGTGCCGCCTGGTGGCCGCACGGGCGCGGCTGATGAACGCCCTGCCCACCGGCGGTGCCATGGTCGCCGTACAGGCCACCGAGGAGGAGACCCGGGCGCGGCTGACCGAGGGCGTGTCCATCGCCGCGGTCAACGGACCGCGCTCGGTGGTCCTCTCCGGCGACGAGGCCGCCGTCCTCGCCATCGCGGAGAAGTTCACCGCCGACGGGCGCAAGACTAGGCGTTTGCGGGTGAGCCATGCATTTCACTCACTGCACATGGACGCCATTCTCGAGGACTTCCGACGCGTCGCCCACGGCATCGGTTACGACGCCCCGGCGATCCCGCTCGTGTCCAACGTGACCGGCGAGGCGGCGACCGGACAGCAGCTGTGCTCCCCGGACTACTGGGTGCGCCACGTCCGCGAGGCCGTCCGCTTCGGCGACGGCATCCGCGCCCTCGCCGAGCGCGGCGTGTCCCTCTTCCTGGAGCTCGGCCCCGACGGCGCGCTGTGCGCCATGGCCCAGGAGACCCTGGACACCCTGCCCGGGCAGGCGGTCACCGTACCGGCGCTGCGCCGGGACCGCGGCGAGCAGGAGAGCGTGGTCACCGCGCTCGCCCGGCTGTACGCCGAGGGAACCGCTCCGGACTGGGCGGCCCTGCTCGAAGGGGCCGCGACCGCGCCCCGCCGCACCGACCTGCCCACCTACCCCTTCCAGCACCAGCGGTTCTGGCCGGCCGCCCAGCAGGCCACCGACCCCGCCCCGGCGAGTGCCGCGGACGACGGCTTCTGGTCGGCGGTACGGGAGGCGGACTTCGCCGCACTCGAAACCACGCTCAACGTCGAGCGCGACGCGCTGTCCAAGGTGCTGCCCGCGCTCGCGGACTGGCGCCGCAGGCGCGAGGAGTCCGGCACGGTCGACGGCTGGCGGCAGCAGATCACCTTCAAGCCGCTGACCCGCACGCCCTGCCACACCCCGGCGGGCACCCGGCTCGCCGTGGTCCCGGCAGGGCACGAGCAGGACCCGTGGGTCGCCGACGTCCTCGCCGCCCTGGGCGCGGACACCGTGTGCCTCACGGCGCCCGGCACCGACCGTGCCGCCCTGGCCGAACTGCTGCGCCAACAGGCCGCCGAGGGACCCGAGTTCGGTGCCGTGGTCTCCCTGCTCGCGCTGGCCGCCGGACCCGCCCACCCGGAGCACGCCCCCGAGGCGCTGGCCCTCACCACCGCCTTGATCCAGGCCCTCGGCGACGCGGACCTCGCCGCACCCCTGTGGTGCGTCACCCGCGGCGCGGTCGCCGCCGTGCCCGGCGAGCCGGCGCCCGCACCCGCCCAAGCCGCCGTGTGGGGCCTGGGACGGGTGGCCGCCCTGGAGTACCCAGAGCGCTGGGGCGGTCTGATCGACCTGCCCGGCACCCTCGACGACCGGTCCGCGGCCGGCCTCGCCGATGTGCTCGCCGCCCCCGGCGGCGAGGACCAGATCGCGATCCGGCCCTCCGCCGTCCTCGGCCGCCGGCTGGTACCCGTACCGGCCGGGCGCAGCGTCCAGGAGTGGAACCCCACCGGCACCGTCCTGATCACCGGCGGCACCGGAGCCCTGGGCGCCCACGTGGCCCGCGAACTGGCCCGCTCGGGCGCCCGGCACCTGCTGCTCCTGAGCCGCCGGGGCCCGGACGCGCCCGGTGCGGACGGCCTGCGGGCCGAACTCACCGCGCTCGGCGCGGACGTCACCCTCACCGCGTGCGACGCCGCCGACCGCGACGCGCTCGCCAAGGTGCTGGCGGACCTCCCCGAGGAGGCGCCGCTGACCGGCGTCGTCCACACCGCGGGCGTCATCGACGACGGCGTCCTGGACAGCCTCACCCCGGACCGCTTCGAGGACGTCTTCCGCGCCAAGGCCGCCTCGGCCCTGGCCCTGCACGACCTCACCAAGGACCTGGACCTGGCGGTGTTCGCCCTGTTCTCCTCGTCCTCGGCCGCGGTCGGCAACCCGGGCCAGGCCAACTACGCCGCCGCCAACGCCTACTTGGACGCCCTCGCCGAGCTGCGCCGGGCCGAGGGCCTGGCCGCGACCTCGATCGCCTGGGGCGCCTGGGGCGGTGGCGGCATGGCCACCGGGGACCGGGCGGCCGCCGCGGCCCAGCGCACCGGCATCCGCCCCCTGGACCCGGACCTCGCCGTCACGGCGCTGCGCCGGGCCGTCATGGACGGCCGTCCCACCGAGGTCGTAGCCGACGTCGAACGCGACCGGTTCGTACGGTCCTTCACCGCCGTACGGCCCAGCGCGCTCCTCGCGGAACTGGCCGAATCCGCTGACGCATCCCACGCGTCCGATCCGGCCGGGCCCTCCGGCGAGGAGGACAGCGGCGCCGCCCTGCGCGAGCGGCTGACGGGCCTGCCGCCCGCCCAGCGCTCCGAAGCCGTACTGCACCTCGTACGCACCCGGGCCGCCGCCGTACTGGGGCACTCCGCCCTCGACGCCGTCGGCGCCGACCGGGCCTTCAGGGACCTCGGCTTCGACTCCCTCAGCGCCGTCGAGCTGCGCAACCAGCTGGGCGCCGCCACCGGGCTGACACTGCCCGCCACGATCGTCTTCGACCACCCCAACCCCCGCGACCTGGCAGCTCACTTCCTGAGTGTGCTCGTCCCGGAGGACGGGGCGGCGGCAGCGGCCGGTGACGAGGACCTCGACCAGTCGGGCATCAGGGCCCTGCTCGCCTCCGTCTCCATGAACCAGCTGCGCGAGATCGGCGTGCTCGAACCCCTGCTGAAGCTCGCCGCCGAGCAGAGCGCGGCGGCCGACGGCGAGGCAGCCGCCACCACGGCGGCAGACGCCTACGACGAGTCGATCGACGCCATGGACGTCGCCGACCTGGTGCAGGCGGCACTCGACGGCAATTCCTCCCAAGAGCGGTGAAAGAGCGGACCATGACCACATCCAGTGAAACCGTCGTCGCGGCCCTCCGCGCCTCGCTGAAGGAGGCCGAGCACCTGCGCCGACAGAACCGCAAGCTCGTCGCCGCGGCCACGGAACCGATCGCCATCGTCGGCATGGCCTGCCGTTACCCCGGCGGCGCGCACTCACCCGAGGACCTGTGGGAGCTCCTGTCCTCCGGCAAGGACGCGATCGGCGCCTTCCCCACGGACCGCGGGTGGGACCTGGACGCCCTGCGGGGCGCCGGGGTCGACCGGCGCGGCAACGCCGTCAGCCAGGAAGGAGGCTTCCTCGACGGTGCCGGGGACTTCGACGCGGACTTCTTCGGCATCTCACCGCGGGAGTCCCTCACCATGGACCCGCAGCAGCGGCTGCTGCTGGAGACCTCCTGGGAGGCGATCGAGCGGGCCGGCATCGACCCGGTGTCCCTGCGCGGCAGCCGTACCGGCGTGTTCGTCGGCACGAACGGCCAGGACTACGCCTACCTGCTGGTGGGCTCCCTGGCCGACGCCACCGGCGACATCGGCACCGGAATCGCCGCCAGTGCCACCTCCGGGCGGCTGTCCTACACGCTGGGCCTGGAGGGCCCGGCGGTCACCGTCGACACGGCGTGCTCGTCCTCGCTCGTGGCCCTGCACACGGCGACCCACGCCCTGCGGGCCGGTGAGTGCTCACTGGCCCTGGTCGGCGGCGTGAACGTCATGTCGTCCCCCGGATCCCTGATGGAGTTCAGCCGGCAGGGCGGGCTGGCGGCGGACGGCCGGTGCAAGGCGTTCGCCGACGCGGCCGACGGCACCGGCTGGTC
>NZ_JBSIBZ010000173.1:0-7501 GCF_058245575.1 Streptomyces sp. UF-297
GCCCGCCGGGTTCGGGAAGCGGTCCGGGGAAACGGTCCGGCCGAAAGGCCGGAACCGCGCCCCGGGCCGACTTTCACGGACCGTCCACTGCGATGAAGGTCGCCTACATCGACCAGCACAAGGAGACGTTCGGCGTCCAGCCGATCTGCGACGTCCTCGCCGAGACGGACGCGCCGATCGCGCCGAGCACCTACTACGCCGCCCACACCCGCCCGCCGTCGGCCCGCAGCCGGCGCGACGCCGAACTCACCGAGGAGATACGCCAGATCCACGCCGACAACTACGGCGTCTACGGGGCCCGCAAGGTCCATGCCGCTCTGGTCCGCGAGGGGCACAAGGCGGCCCGCTGCACGGTCGAACGCCTCATGCGGCAGGCGGGACTTCGTGGCGTGATCCGGGCCAAGAGCCCGCGCACCACCCGGCCCGCCCCGGAGACCGACCGGCCCGCAGACCTGGTAGAGCGGCAGTTCACCGCAACTGCCCCCAACCAGCTGTGGGTTGCGGATATCACCTACATCAGGACCTTCTCCGGCTGGGTCTACGCTGCCTTCGTCATCGACGTGTTCTCCCGCATGGTCGTCGGCTGGCAGGTCGCCACCAACCTCTACACCGACCTCGCCCTGGACGCGCTGGAGATGGCTATCTGGCGTCGTCGGCACACCGGCGTCGACCTGGCCGGACTCACGCACCACTCGGATCGCGGAGTTCAATATCGTGCCATCCGCTACACCGAACGCCTCGCCGACGAGGCGGCCGTGGCCTCCGTCGGCTCACGAGGCGACAGTTACGACAACGCTCTCGCCGAGGCGTTCAACAGCCTGTTCAAGGCCGAGCTGATCCGCAACAAGGGACCGTGGACGTCCATCAACGACGTCGAGATCGCGGTCGCCGAGTACGTCGACTGGTTCAACCAGCGCCGCCTGCACGGCGAGCTCGGACACGTCACCCCCGCCGAGCACGAGACCGCCTACTACGCGGCCGAACCCCCAGCGTCACTCCAGAAAACCAGCTAACTCACTCTCCACAAAACCCGGGGCTTGACACACCGCGGTGACCGCGTTCTGCCAGCTCTACGCGCTGAAGTACCGCGACAAACTCGGCCTGGCAGGCGAGAAGGGCACCTACACCATCAACTTCACTCTGTGGCCCTATGTTTCGACAGAAACGCTCGGGATGCGGACGGTCGAGTGGAAATACAAGGTGTCCTCCAACAGCAAGAAGACCTGGCCCGTCACCATCTGCCTGTAGCACCGCCCCGCAGTCGACCCCTCGTCCGGGGCCACGGCTGCGCTCCGCTGTGCCGCCCTCAGCAAAACACCGGCCGGCACCACAGCGTCCGGGGCCGCGCGCGAGCCTTGTGCGCCATCCCCAAGTTCGGACATTCGCCTGAGCCGAGCATCCTGCGCACCCGGCAGGAGAGGGAGGCCCCGCCCCTTTCATCGCATCACGCGATCTCGCCTTCCGGAGGGGCGAGGCCACAGCCTCGCCAAACCCATCAGATCACGGACTTACACGTCCTTCCGGACACGCCCGGAGGGGACGGACCGGGGTGATCTCTTGCGTGTGGAGGATGGCGTCGAACCAGTCTGCGAGCGATCCACCGGAAAGGTGGTAAGTGGCGTTGTCCTTGGGGTCGTAGGCAGGACCGATCACGCGGGTCTTGGCCGGGGCTTCGAGCCATGCCCGTACCGAGGCGGGACCGTTGGTGCGCAGGTCCAGGAGATAGGTGTCCAGATTGGTGCTCCCCAAGGCAGCGTCGGCGAAATCTTCCGGCGGAGAGGGTATGGGGTAGGGAGCCGTGCCGTGGTGGAACGTCAGGCCAATGGATACGTAACGTGTTCCGAAGTGCTCCCGCAGGTAGCTGCCCGTGTTCCGGTGGGTCATCGGCGGAGACGTGGGATAGGTGGTCCGTGAACTTCCGCCGGCGGTGTGTGCGAGGCCGCCCCAGTAGACGATCTTGTCGCCGGTATGTTCCTGCCAGCGGATCGTGCTCTCGGCCAGGTCCTGCTGGATACCGGCGAGGCCGTCTGGCTGGGATGTCGGTGTCCGGGGGCGGCCGAGGTCTTCGACGAAGCGGACCGGGTCATCGGGGTGCCGACGGTTGAAGGAGCGCATCCAGTGGATGACGTCGAGGATCTCCTCGGTCTGCCAAAAAGACCGGGCCTCAGTCAGCAGCACCCGCGGGTCCCCTTTCCCTGTTCTGGTGTACTCGTCGAGTCCGACCCTTGACGCGTCGTCCCCTTCCAGCATGAGTGAACGGAATCCCAGTTCCTCGACCAGCAGCCGGACGAGCCTGTGTGAGAGTGCGGACAGTTCGTGAGCCTGGCGGGTCGAGGCACCGACGGCTACGACCTGGGCATCGCGCACGATGTCGACCATCGGCAGGAGATCGGTCAACGGGGCTTCGGGATCGAGGGTGGTGAGGCGTTGGGAGCGATGCCTGATCCACTGGGTCACCGTCTCGGTCATTGCCGGACCTCCTTGATCGGAGCGATCGGTCCAGGGGCGTCCCTGGTTGCGGCAAACTCCGCACAAGCAGCCTCAGACATGAATCAAGGTTGAGGTCAAGCCGACGCATGCAACGACGTCGGCCATATGGGCCAAGCCGCCAACCGGCACACTCTCAACCAACGGATGCGCTCGCAGCTCTCCGGCTGTCTGGAGCCCCGGCCTCGACCGCGGAGGCCCGGCCGACGGCTGCGCGGCGTCCTCGCCGTCCGGGCCTGGGGCACGGCTGGCAGGTCTGCGTGCCCCGGTGCCCGGACAGCGGTGGACCGGCTGATCTCCCGCGTACCGGGCCGGCCGGCGGGCCGCCACCTGGTAGGACGCCAAGGCGTCCTTTCACCCCACGACCTGGGGGAGAGGTGCGGTGCCGGACAAGCGTCCTCGTGGTTATCAGCCGCAGTGGCGGCCGCGGCCGGCCACGCTCGAACTGCTCGCGGCCGTGGAGGCGGTCCTGGCCCGCTGCGCGCGCCAGCTGCCGCTGACGATCCGGTAGGTCTGGTACGCGCTCCTGTCGGACGGGGCGCTGATGAAGGAGGAGCGCACCTGCAAGCGGCTGGTGGAGGTCGTGGGGATGGGGCGCCGCTCCGGCCGTATTGCGGGGGATGCGATCCGGGATGACACCGAGATCGCTGTCGACCCCGTCATGTACGGGAGTCCCGGCGATTTCCGCGAGGTGCTCGTCGAGGCGGCCTGGGACTACCGGCTGGACAGGCAGGAGGGGCAGTGCGCCCGCATCGAACTCTTCTGCGAAACGGTGGGGATGGTTCCACAGCTGGCGGCCGTCGCCGACCCGTTCGGCATTCCGTGCTACTCCGGCTCGGGCTACAACACCTGCCAGGCAGGCGCGGGGCCGCCCTGCGCGCGGCCCGGGCGCCACGCCGAGGTGCGGATCATGGTGATCTCCGACTGGGACCCCTCGGGCATCCACCTGTTCACCGCGCTCGCCGAGGACGTCGTCGCCTTCGCCGCCGTCGATTACGTGCGAACCGCCTGCATCTCCGCCCGCAACTCCTCCATCCGGTCCATCAGGACTCCCAGGACCACCCGCCGGCTGTCCTCCGCTCCCTGGAAGGTGATATCGATCCGCCGCAGCACCTCCGGGTCCACGGCTCCATTCCCCTCTGGAACGTCGTCACGGACGAGGCGCAGTACCCGCCGCGCGAGCTCGATGAGTTGCCGCAGGGCGACGGTTTCAGGCGTCGGCTGCCGCATACCGCGCATCTCCGGAGTGCTGCGGGTGTGCGCAAAGTGCAGCCCGTACACCGCGCATCGGTCCGCGGCTTTCCGCGTCGCCTGTACTGCTTCCCGGAACCCGCTGAGGTCGGCAGGCTCACCCCGGCGCAGCGCCTCCCGGGCCTCGTCGAGGATGAGCAGGAGGTCGCGGGTGGCCACACGCAGGTCCATCATCCGGTCGAACTCGACTTCGTTGCGGACGCGTTGCTCCTGGCGTCGGACATGCCGACCGGTGAGGGCAGGGGCCGTGATAGTGGCCGCGCCGCCGAGGACGGCTCCGCCGAGAGCGCCGATGAGTCCGTAGATCGCTTCTGACACGAGGAACATCGTCGCGTGCAGCAGGCGGAGGCGTGCGGCATTCCGGTTAAGAAACCGTGATCAATTTCGGCGCTACGTCCTGTACCGCAACGACCTCCCGGTCATGGAGCGTGTTCGTGTCGCCCGGCTGGACGGCGGGCGTCCCCGGACTCGGTCTGACCATCTCGGCGGTGATAAGGCGTACCCCTCCCGACGCAACCGCCGCTACCTGCGACGTCGCCAGATCAAGCACACGATCCCCGAGCCGAAGAACCAGCGGGCCAACCGCCAACGCCGTGGCAGCAAGGGCGGCCGGCCCGCCGGCTTCGACAAGACGATCTACAAGCGCAGGAACGAAGTTGAGCGAACGATCAACGCGCTGAAGAGCTCCCGGGCTGTGGCCACGAGATTCGACAAGCGCGCCTACGTCTTCCACGGCACCGTCACCGTGGCTTCGATCCGCCTTTGGCTCAAGCCGTGACCACTTGGCCTTCGTGACAAGATCTGGGCGTGACGACGTTGTTCCTGACGGTTGGCCTGCCAGGGGCCGGAAAGACCACGAGAGCGCGGCAGCTGGCCAAGGAGCACAGCGCGCTGCGGCTGACGCCGGATGAGTGGATGATCCCGCTGTTCGGCGATCCGCAGCCGGAAGGGAAGCGCGATGTGCTGGAAGGACGGCTGCTCTGGCTTGGTCTGGAGGCGCTGAAGCTGGGAACGAACGTGGTCCTGGATTTCGGATGCTGGTCTCGTGACGAGAGGTCCGCGATCCGCTGGTTGGTGATGTCTGTGGGCGCGTCCTGTCACCTCGTGTACGTTCCGGTGGACCATGAGACCCAACGTGCTCGGATCGCCCATCGCCAGTCGACCACCCCCGATCGGACCTTCGCGATGAGCGAGACGGACCTCGTGCACTGGAGGACGCTGTTCGAGGAGCCCGACGCCACGGAACTCAATGGACATGAGGTTGGAGATCCGCCTCCTGGGTGGTCAGGATGGCTGGAGTGGGCCGCCGATCGGTGGCCATCGCTCGCGTGACTGTCCGGCCAACCTTGATACGGCCCAGTAACGCAGCCGTGCCAGGAACGCCGGGCCCGGAAAGATCCGCCGGACAGGCCCTAGCCACCGGACTGCAGCCCCTGGTGGAACTGCACATGGCACTGCGGGTCCTGCAGGACTTCACGCATCCGGTGCGTTTCGGCCCGTGGCGACGGCACGCCTCCACGGTCCTCGGCCCACATGTCCGCTCTCTCTTCGCACTGATTCCCTCCAGCGGCTGGGCCGTGGACTTCCTCAACCCCGCCGGACCGGGCCCCATCGATGTGCTGCTCGATACGGTGCGCAGCACACCGGTGAGCTACCTGCGCAAGGACTTGGAGGGGTGGACGGGCCTGCGTCGACGTCCTGTTCCCGGGTGGACACTGCGGCTGTGGGAGGAACCAAGGGCCTTCCAGCGTCTGGTCGGTATTCTCAGCCGCACCTACCAGCAGGTGCTTGCGCCGTACCGGCCGCAGATCGACCGGCTCGTCAGCGCCGACCACGCCTTGCGCCTGCGCCACTTCAGCGAGGACGGCATCGACGGCCTCCTGCGCCACCTCAACCCCAGATACGTCAGCTGGAAGGCACCCGTTCTGGAACTCACCACGCCAGCCGGTGACAGTGCCGACATCCGTCTGGACGGCCGCGGCCTGCTGCTGGCCCCCTCACTCTTCCGCTCCCATGAGCCGGCCATCCACTACACCGCTGAGCCCCAGCCCTGGATGACCTTCCCGCTCCGCCAGGACGAGAAGCTGGCCGTCCCTCCGCCCTTGCTCGCCGCCCGCACCCTCACCCGCACGCCCACATCGCTGACGGCACTGCTGGGACGAACGCGCGCCGCGGTCCTGTGCGCCATCGCCGACCACCCCGGCTGCACCAGGCCAACTCGCCCGCCACACCGGCATTGCCCCCGCCAGCGCCAGCGAACACGCCACCGTCCTGCGCACCGCCGGCCTCATCACCACCACCCGCCACCACCAGTCCGTACTCCACGCACTCACCCCAGCCGGAGCCACCCTGCTCAACGCATCAACCGGCACCGCAGGACACCAACCTCCGTAACCACAGACCACAGGAGACCGGGACCGACATCCTGGACGGTGGAGATAGTGGTGGCGACACGAGGGTGACAGTGATCCTGAGCGAGTGACGTGCGCGCTCATAGGAGTGGACGGTCGTCCGCCGGAGGTAGTCGACGCGCCGGTCCGAGATGCGTGCCGCGAGATCGGCAAGGCTCGCCGTCAGAGCGTCTTGTGTCTCGGGGCGCAAGTTTCCCGTAGGCGGTCAGAGCCTCGGGACAGAGAGTGATGACGGCGCTGCAAAGGCAGAGGCCGTTTCACGAATGCTTGGGGCGACCCGGAACTCGGGGTCGGCCTCTGCGAGATAGGCGATCGCGGCGTCCAGGCCGGGTACCAGTGACGTCACCGAGCCGGGCAGGTCGATGCCGTAGAAGCGGACCTGCTTCGAGGCGGTGAGATTGTGCTGCCGCATCCACTGAAGATGGGTGCGCATCTGCGTCCACAGTCCCATCAGCGACCTCTGGCGCGGACGGCAACTTCCGGTCCCACATCGCATCAGTGTTCATCTATCTGGCAGATACAAGCGATCAACTGACCGGCCCGCCAACGGGGCACGCGCTGGGCTCTCTTGCCGGACCGGGTCGCGACTGCCCGGGAGGTCTGCAGGCCCGCTCGGCCCGTTCGACTTCGTGCGTGCGCCGGTAGACCGGCCCGTTGAAGCCGGCGAGCCAGCCGGCCGAGCTGCCCTGAGGTCCTGTTGTCGCGTCGGCGTCAGTTCTCGTCCGCCACGGTGGTGAGGGCGTGGGCGATGCAGTCTTCGGGTGGGGTGTCTGCTCCGGACTTGTAGGCGACTTCGTACGCGGTGTCGCCGATGGCTTCGCGGATCCGGTGTTCGCAGGCCTGGCGGGCGGCGATGAGTTCCGGTGTTCCCATCTGCGCCAGGCCGAAGGAGAGCCAGAGGGTGTTGGCAATGCCGAGCAGTCGGGCGGCTTTCTGGGGATCGACGGCGGCGACGGCCTGGGACAGTGCGTCCAGGGCCAGAGCGGCTCCCAGGGTGTCGTGCATCCGCCATTTGATCGCGAGGGATTGGCGGGAATGCCGGATGGCCCCGGCCGGATCGCCCGTGGCCAGTGTGGCCACGGACAGGAAGTACAGGGCGTAGCCGCGCATCCACTGCTCGCCCCGCGCCTCGCACTCGCGGCGCAGGAAATTGGCCGCCATGACGGACTGGCCGAACTGGCCCAGCTGGAGGTGTGCGAACCACAGGGCGCAGTGGATCAGGAATCTGGCCGCCAGGCAGCCGCCACCGCAGTCGGGCGCTCGGGCTGCTTCCGCCAGGAGGGCGATCGAGCGCTGCGGGGCGCCGGTCATCGCCGGGTGCGTCCCTCTGAGATAGAGCGCGGGGGCGGGGG
>NZ_JBSIBZ010000174.1:0-6626 GCF_058245575.1 Streptomyces sp. UF-297
GCCCCCCATACGGCGGCCGCCGGGGTGGTCGGGGTGGTCAGTGCTTCCGGACGGTGCCGTTACCGGCGGTGGCGTCGACGTCGAGGTCAGTCCGGCCGCGCACGCCGTAGAGCTTGACGCTGCCGTTGCCGGCGCGGGCCTCGATGCGGCCGGACGCGCCGCGCGCCACGGTGAGCGCAACCGAGCCGTTACTCGCACGGACGCGACAGGCGGACCCGGCGTAGTCCTCGGCCTTGACCGAGCCGTTGTCGGTCTCGGCGTCGAGCCACTCGGTGACGGTGCCGGCCTTGACCGAGCCGTTGCTCGCGCGGGCCTTGAGGCGGCCGACCTGCTCGACCTTGACGCTGCCGTTGTTGGTCTGCGCCTCGATGGCAGCGACCGGGCCGTACGTGTAGAGACTGCCGTTCTCGGACCGGTAGCGGACGCCAGACCCGGCGGGCACGGTGATGTGCACCTCGACGCCGTTCGTCATGTTCACCGCGCCGCCGCCGCTGATCACCCGGCCGTTGACGACGGACACCGGGCCGTCGTACCGCACGCCGTTGATGAACGTCGCCCCGCCGCCGAACGAGGTGAACGAGACGTTCCCGAATCCGCCGACGCCCTGCGGGACGTCCGGCACGACGACGACCAGGTGCTCGGCGTTCTGCCTGATGGTGGTCTCGCGGACCGCCTTGCCTGCGGGGCTGTCGGGACCGTCCTGCGTGAGGACGCGGACAGCGGCGACCTCGGCGGAGCGGTCGACGGTGACGTACACGACGCCAGTCGGGCAGGTGACGTCTGCGAGGACGGGCCCGTTGTATCCGGCGGTCGAGGTGAACGAGCGCTCGGGGCTGCTGTCGCGGTGGGCAAGCTGAGTCATGTCTGTTGATCTCTCTTCGTGGTGCCGGGCGGCGGTGTCGTCGCCGCCCGGCGGCGATTGGATGGGGGGTTGGGACAGCGCCGCGGGACCGGGGGGTGTGGTCAGGCGGTCCGGGCCGGTTTGAGCCCGCTACGCCCGGCCGGGCTCGCGGGTGGCCTGGTCGAGGATGTCGGCGTGGTCGAACGCCAGCGGCGGCAGGCTGGAGGTGGGCCACCAGCGGACCGTCCGGGCGTCGTCCCCGGCGACGATCGGGGTGCCGGCGGGGACGATGGCGAGGTAGGCGGTGGTGACGTACCGGCCGCGCGGGTCGCGGTCGGGTCGGTCGAAGACTCCGATCTCCCGCAGGTCCTCGGCGAGGACCTGGACGCCGGTCTCCTCGGCCAGCTCCCGGACCGCCGCCGCGCGGCTGGTCTCCCCCTGGTCCACGTGGCCGCCGGGCAGGGCCCACGCGCCCTCGTGGGGCGGCCAGCCGCGCTCGATGAGCAGCACGTCGCCGTCCGGCGTCATGGCGACCACGTCGGCGGTGTAGCGGATGCTCTCGGGCTCCGGCTCAGTCCGGTTGTGGACTCCGGCCGGGAGCAGGTCCTGGTCGACGTCGCGGTGCTCGACGGTGACGGCCCGGTTGGTGAGCTGGGTGATCTCCCCGACGCGGCGGGCCAGGCCGACCGAACGGTGCCGGCCGCCGACGCACCCGAAGGCGACGGTGATGTCGGCGCCAGTGGTCTCGTTGAGGCCGACCGCGAGGTAGGCGGCGGCCTGGGCGAGGGGCTCGGCGCCCGGGGTGTCCATGACGTGCTCGTACACGGCCGGGTCCAGGCCGGTGAGGTGCTTCAGCTCGGGGTCGTGGAAGGGATTGCGCAGCAGGTCGCGCAGGTCGTAGGTGACTTCGGCGGCCGGGGGCTCGCCGTGGCCGTAGCCGAAGGAGATGACGCGGATCACGGGGTGATGCCCTTCTTCGTGTCGGGTTTCGAGGGGGCCGGGGCGGCGGTGCCATCCGCCGCCCCGGTGGGGCTGGGCGCGGTCAGTCCAGGGGGCGGACCGTGACCTCCAGGTCGCGCGGGTCGGCGGCAGCGGCCGCCTGGAACTCGCGCAGCTCCTGGTCGCTGTAGATCGCCTTCTGGTCGCTCGGGCCGCCGGTGACGGTGTTGACCTTCTGGCCGGTGCGGGAGGTGGCGGTGACGACGTACTTCGCCATGGGGCGGTGTCTCCTCGGGTCGCTGGATGCGGAACCGGACGGGCCTGTCCGGCTCCCCTTGGCCCCGGCGGCGGGCGCCGGGACCGCGGGCAGCCGTCAGGACCAGGCGCGTTCCACGTCGGCGTCCATCTCGCGGGCGGCGGCCGTCAGCGCCTCCGCCATCCGCTCCTGGGCGAGGGCCTCCTGGGTGTCACCGGCGGCCTCGGCCGCTTCCTTCTCGGCCCGGCTGCGCAGCGCGAGCGCGCGCAGGATGCCGATGACCGGGAACACCCCGCCGTACCGGTTGAGCTCGTCGACGGCGGCGGCCCGGTCCTCGCTCGTGGCCAGCTTCTTCTCGGTCTCGTGCAGGGCCTCGGCCGCCTCCTGCCAGGTCGGGCCGGGCGCGATCCACTCGGCCGCGTCGTCCAGGAGGTGCACGGTGATCTGGGCGAGGCCGTAGGCGGCCAGGGCCGGGACCAGGTCGGCCAGGTCGACCTCGGCGCCGCGCCGCACAAGGGCGACGGCGGTGAGCCCGATGAACGCCGCGCGGCCGATCGTGTCGGCCAGGCCGGCGGCCCGCCGCACGATCCCGGCGGCGCGGGCCTGGAGGCGGGTGACGCCGGGCATCGGCAGCAGGCAGACCATGCAGGTCAGGCGGAGCGCGTGGTTGTAGGTGTCGCAGTGCGTGCAGCGGCGGGTCTTGGAGAAGCGGCGCACGGATGCCTCCGAGGTCGGGTTTCGAGTAGTGGTGTCGGTCGGGGTGCCACCCCCTTCCAACACAAAGAACAATACTAGCTTTAAACCGAATGCGCAAGGGCGGGCCCCGGGGCGCCCCGGTCAGGGCCCCCCGGGGGCGGCGGTCACTCGCCGTCGGCCTGGCCGTCTCCGTCGTCTCCGCCGGAGTTGGCGTTGTCCCGGGCGAAGCGGCGGGCGCCTGCGCTGTCGACGGCCTTGATGGCGGTCTGCCCGGTGCGGAACCCTTCGCGCCCCATGTCGAACCCCTTGCCGATGGCGTTGGCCCCGGCTCCGACCGCGTTGGCGGCCGCGGTAGCGGTGCCGGCCACGGCCGTGACGGCGTTGAGTGCGGCGGCCAGCGTCCCGCCGCCGCTCCGGCGGGCCGGTGCCGCCTTGCCGCCGCGGGCGGCCGCCTTCTTCGCGGCGAAGGACTCGGCGGCGGTCCCGCCCTTGCCCGCCGGGGCGGGCTGGGCGGCGGGGCCGCGCTTGCCCTCGATGACCTTGCCGCCGGGCAGGGTCACGCGGAAGGCCCGGTTGGGCTGGGCCTTGTCGGCGATGAGCCGGACCATGGCGGGGGTGAGCTGCTCGACGGCGAAGAAGCAGCTGGCCTTGCGCCCTCCGTCCGCGCCCCGGTGCTTCTGGCCGCAGGAGGCCATGACGTCGTTGCCGGACACCATGAGGCTCAGCCGGAAGGGGGCCGGAGCCCGGTCCCGTCCGGGGCACCGCACGGCGGTGCCGTTGATCTGGAGCGGGCCGCGGATGGCGACCGTGAGGGTGGCGGTCAAGGGTTTCTCCTTACTCGCTGCGGGCGATGGCGGTTGCGGTGGCGGTGACCTTGCCGCCGAGGACGGTCCGGCCGGTCGCGGTGGCGGTGGCCTCGGCCCGGTTGCCTCCGCCTCCACCGCGGCGGCGGAGGCCGGAGAACAGGCCGCGCACCACGAAGGCGACGACGGTCACGGCGGCGGCGAACGCCACCAGGGCCCAGGCCAGGGCCTCCAGCCAGGGACCGGCCAGTGAGAGGCCCCACCCGGCGAGGGCGGCGCTGCCGGCGGCCGACCACATCAGCAGGGCGGCGGTCTTCGCCCAGGCCGGGACCGGCTGGCGGGCGGGGCCGGCGGGCACCGGGAGGGGACCGGGCTGGACGTAGGCCCAGCGCTGTTCGCCACCGGGCAGGGTGACGAGCTCGACGCCCGCCGTGGGCGGTGCGACGGGCGCCGCTCCGGGGGATACGGCGATCACGTCGGCAGGGCGGTGCTGGGTGATGGTGTAGACGGGCTGGGCATCGGCGCGGGCGGGCCGGTTCATGATCGGGGGGACTCCTCGGGGGAAGATCGTTTTAGGCGGGTTTGGGGCATGGCCACGGCCTGGGACAGGGCACATAACCGCAGGTGGGAGGGGTGGACAGCCCTGTCCCGGGGCCCGGCGGCCCCGGGACACGTCCCAGGGCCGCCGACGGGTGTCCTACGGTCGGGCCAGGCTCTGGCCTGCGGTGATGCCCGCTGGGCCAGGACCCGGCCCAGGGGTCATTTGCGGATCTTCCGGGCGGCCTCGTAGGCCGCTTCGACGTCGGCCTTGAGGTAGCCGCGGACCCGGTTTCCGCCGTCGCGCCACCGGGTGGGCTCCAGCGTCACGTCGGTGCCGGCCAGCTCCTCGGCGAGCGCATCGCCCAGGGCCTTGCCGATCCGCCCGGCGTAGGCGGCGGCTTCCTCCTCGGGCCGCGGGGCCCACTGCTGATCCCAGTCGCCGAGAGCGGTCCGCACGTCGTCCAGCGGCACCCGGTCGACTCCCGGCGGGAAGGCGCCCAGCAGCACGTCGAGCACGGTCACCTCGGCCGCGGAGACCTCCGGCCGTCCCGGCTTGCCCCGGCCGCCGGGGCCGCCCCCGGAGGAGGACAGGCCGGTGGCCTCCAGGAGGAAGTCCTCGATCGGGTCCTCGAACTGCCCCGGGGCCCGGCCGCAGCTCTCCCGCAGCGCCCGGCCGGCGGCGATGACCGGCGCGGCCCCGTCGTACTCCTCGTCCTCGATGAAGTACGAGCGGATCAGCTCGCCCGCGGCACCGTCGATGTCGACGATGGTCAGGCCCTTGCGCTCGAACGGAATCTCGTGCGCCCGCAGGCCGTTGCCGGTCGCGCCCTCCTTGAGGATCGCGTTCGTCTGGGTCGGGGACCCGGTCTTGGTCGCGATCCGCACCGCGGAGTTGGACTTGAACTTGCGCGGGACGGTGTTCTTGTCGGGGTCCTGGGTGACCAGCAGCACCACGATGTTCAGCGCGGCGGCGAACCCGGCCAGACGCTCGATCTTCGCCACGATGTCGGCCGAGAGCGCCCCCGCGTTCTGGGTGTACTCCTGGCCCTCGTCGATGATGAGGATCTCCAGCGGAAACTGCTCCAAATCCTTCTCGCTGAGCTTGGCCCGGCCCTCGTCCTCCAGGAACTCCTCCCGGCGGTACGCCTCGACCAGCAGCGCGTCCAGCACCAGGTCCAGGCGCCCCGGCCGACGGCCGAAGAAGGTCGCGCACACCTTGCTGTAGCCGATGTGCTCGCCCGGCTTGGCCCCGGCCGCGAGGCGGATGTTTACCCGCGGGTCCAGGCCGAGACCGCAGATGATCGACCGCAGCAACATGCCCTTGCCCGTGCGCGACATACCGCCCAGCAGGGCCATGACGTGCTTGAGCTTGAGGTAGACGACCTCACCGCGCCGGTTGAAGCCGATCGGGATGCCCCGGTTCCACACGTCCTGACGCTCCGGCGCCTCCACCAGCGGGGAGACGCGGGCCTCGGCGAACGGGTCGGAGGTGGCGATCCACAGCGTGATCCGGTTGGGGTGGCCGGCCTGCCGCACGTCCAGCCACGACGCCTCGACGTTGAGGGCCTCCGCGAGGGCGTCCCGGGCGGCGATCACGCGCGGCGCGGTGACACCGGACGGCAGCTTGAGCGTGGCCTCGCACGCGTTGATGGTCACGGCCCGGATCGGGCCCACCAGCTCGGCCACCTCGTCCTCGCCGAGCACCTTCACCTTGCGCAGGGCGGCGTTGATGGTGGAGTCCGACACCGGCGCGTCCTCGTCGGCGGCGGCCTGCTCGAAGATGGCGAACGGCTCGGCCCGGCGCCGCACCTCACGCAGCCCGCACGCGTACATCACGCCGACCACCGGGAGCAGCGCCGGGGCGGCCATGGCCATGCCCCAGACCTCGGCGACGGCGACGACGACGGCCACGTAGGAGGTGACGCCGGTGGCGGACAGAACGGTGAGGTTCTCCCGGCGGCGGGCCTGGCCGATGGCGCGGCGCTCGGCCCGCAGCTGGGCGACGTCGCTGTGGTCGGCGTACCCCTTCGCCTTGGCCTGCGCGCGGGCCTCGGCGATCATCTCGCCGTACTCGGTGACGAACAGGTAGCTCCACGCGCTGCCCAGCTCGGTCCACAGGCCGATGGACGACAGCTTGACCAGACGGCCGAGGTAGAGGGGGCTGCGCGCGGCGTGGTAGCCGGCGGCGTGCGTCAGGACGGCGCGGCGGTGCTGCCAGACCTCGCGGCTGACCAGCGCGGCGGGCAGGTGCAGGCGCAGGCGGCGGCGGGCGACGTCGTCGACCTGCTCGATCACGGGCAGGTCCTGGCCGTCGACCTCGTCCGAGAGCTGGACGGTGCCGGTGCTGGCGTCGGCGATGCCGGAGGCGGTGCTCTGGACCTCGGCGCGGGCCGCCTTCTCCAGGGCCTCGCGCCGCTGCGGCGGCATCCGGTCCATCAGGTCGATGACCTGGCCGCCGGTGGCGGGGGTGTCGGTGGGCTGGGTCATGGGTGCGTACTCCTTGCGTGGTGCGGGGGTTTCGAGGGGTGCCGGGGGCGGCGGTGCCATCCGC
>NZ_JBSIBZ010000175.1:0-6581 GCF_058245575.1 Streptomyces sp. UF-297
CCCCCCCCCCCCCCCCCCCCCAGTACTCCCACCCGGGCCGCCCCTTCCCGTACAGCCAGTCCTGGAACAGATCCTTCAGGCCCACGTCCGTGCGCTGCTGACAGAACGCGATGAAGTCCTGTGAATCGGCGTTGGCGTGGCGGTGCTGGGCCGGCCACTCCTTCAGGATGCGGAAGAACGTCTTCTCGCCCACGGCCCTGCGCAACTGCTGGAGCACCATCGCGCCGCGCTCGTAAACGGGCGTGCCGGTCACGTTCTTCGCCGTTCCCGGATCACCGGGCGGGAAGTCCCACAGCGCGTCGTCCTGCGCGCTGCGGTAGAGCTCCTCGAAGCGCTCCTGCGGCGACTTCCCGCCCTCGTGCTCGGCCCACAGCCACTCCGCGTACGTCGCGAAGCCCTCGTTCAGCCAGGTGTCCCGCCAGGTCCTGGGCGTCACCGAGTCGCCGAACCACTGGTGCGCCGTCTCGTGCACCACGGTGGCCACATCCGGCGCACCGTTGTAGAGCGGCTTGGTCTGCGTCTCCAGGGAGTAGCCGACGGTCGAGGGCGGGGTGTCCACGATCGCGCCCGCGGCGGAGAAGGGGTACGGGCCGAACTTCTCCGCCGACCACTTCAGGATCTCCTCCAGCCGCCCCAGCACCTCCTTGCTGCCCGCGGCCTCGTCCGGGTCCACCGCGACGTACAGCGGCAGCCCGTTTGCGGTGGTCCGCGTGCGCACCTCGAAGCGCCCGATGGTGGCGGTGGCCAGATAGCTCGCCATCGGCTCGGGGCTGTGCCACCGGAAGGTGGTGCGGCCGCCCTTCGTGCCGCTGCCGCGCAGCTCCCCGTTGGCGACGGCGGTGTACCGCTCGGGCACGGTGATCCGGAAGTCGTAGGCGGCCTTGTCGGCGGGGTGGTTGTTGCAGGGGAACCACGTCATCGCCCCGGCCGGCTCGCCCACCACGAACGCGCCGTCCTCCGTGGCCACCCAGCCCTCCACGGAGCCGTCGGGGTCCTCCATCGCGCCCGGCCGCCCGCCGTAGCGCACGGTGGTACGGAACGCCGCGCCCTGGCGCACCGCCGCCTTCGGCCGCACCGTCAGCTTGTCCCCCGCGCGGGAGAACCGCGCCTCCTGGCCGTCGACCCGCACGCTCCTGACGTCGAGCCCCTTCAGATCGAGCCGGAAGGAGGCCAGGTCCTGGCCGGCGGCCGCCCGCGCGGAGATCTCCGCGGTCGCCTCCAGGCCGCCGCGGTCCACGTCGTAGTCGAGATCCAGCCCGTAATGGCGGACCTCGTAGCCGCGGTTGCCCAGCTCGGGGAAGAGCGGGTCGCCCATCGACCCCGTACGGTCGGCGCCGCCCGCCGCCCCGGCCCTGCCCTGCCCCGCCACCTGGGCCCGGTCCGTGCTGGGCGCGCCCGGACCGCCGCCGCCCGCGCAGGCGGACAGCGGCGCCCCGGACAGCAGCAGCGCGAGAGCGAAGGCGGTGGGACGGCGCGTACGGCGGTGGGGGAGGGGCCGGCGGACCACGGGGCTCCTAGGGTCAGGGGCGGCACTGCCCCGACCCTAGGCGCACGGGCCGTCACCGGCGGGGCTTTGCGGCCCGCCCCACCTCCGCCTCACACGGCTGCCGCACAGACCGGCCGCGGAGGGCTGCCACCGCCGTACGTACGGGCTTCACGCCGCCATCATCCGTACCCGCTCCGCGCCCCCTTCCAGCTGCCGCCGCTCGGCCCACCCCGTCAGCGCCGCCCCGCACGCGTGGTCCAGGTGCCGCAGCCCGGACAGGTCCAGTTCGACCTCCCGGTCGTGCGGCAGCGCCTCCAACTGGTCCAGCAGCTTGGGCAGCCGCAGGAAGGTCGCGTTGCCCACGGCCCGCACGCGCACCGGGCCCGTACCGCCGAGCCCGTCCACCTCCAGATGCACGTGCGAGGTCTCCCACGCCGACTTCGCGACCGCCATCAGCAGCCCGATGATGACGCCCTCGAACATGTTCGTGGCCACGATCGCGATCGCGGTGACGGCCAGCACGACGGCCTCGCCGCGGTGCTCGCGCCACAGCGGCACGAACGCCTTCACCGGGATCAGCTTCCAGCCGGCGTGCACCAGCACACCCGCCAGCGCCGCCACCGGAATCACCCCGAGCGCCGCGGGAAAGGCCGCGGCGAACACCAGCAGCCACACCCCGTGCAGCACCCGCGAGGCCTTCGTCTTCGCCCCGGCCTGCACATTCGCAGCGCTGCGCACGATCACCGCGGTCATCGGCAGCGCGCCCAGCAGCCCGCACACCGCGTTGCCCGCGCCCTGCGCCATCAGCTCCTTGTCGTAGTCGGTACGCGGCCCGTCGTGCAGCCGGTCCACCGCCGCCGCGCTGAACAGCGACTCCGCCGAGGCGATCAGCGTGAAGGCCAGTACGGTCCCCACCGCCCCCAACAGCGCGCCGCCCGCCACCAAAGCGGCGAAGCCGTCGGCCCCGGGCGGCTGGACGGCGTCCAGCAGCCCCTGCACCTCGACCCGCGCCACCGGCAGATCCAGGGCGAAGACCGCGATGGTCGCCAGCGCCACCGCCACCAGCGGCGCGGGCAGCACGCGGGCCGCCTTCTTCCAGCGCGGCCACAGCACCAGTACGGCGACGGTCCCGGTCCCCACCGCCAGCGCGGACAGCGCCGTCGGAGACGCGAGCGTGTCGGCGACCAGAGCGGGCAGCCCGCCCAGATTGGCCAACCCGCTTCCGGGCGCCTTGGCATCCGTCAGGGCGTACAACTGCCCGGCGATCAGCACCAGCCCGATGCCCGCGAGCATCCCCTGGACCACCGCCACCGAGATCGCCCGGAACCAGCGGCCGAGCTTGAGGGCGCCCATCGCCAGCTGGAGCGCGCCCGCTATCAGCACCAGCGCGCCCAGCGCGCCTAGCCCGTACTCCTTCACCGCCTCGTAGACCAGCACCGTCAGACCGGCGGCCGGACCGCTGACCTGGAGGCTGCTGCCCGGCAGCAGCCCGGTCAGCAGGCCGCCGACGATGCCGGTGACCAGGCCGAGTTCGGCCGGTACGCCCGAGGCGACCGCCACGCCCACACACAGCGGGACGGCGACGAGGAAGACCACGACCGACGCCGTGAAGTCGGCCCGCAGCAGCCGCGCCCTACTGCCTCGCTCCTGTTGCTCTTGACGCATGCGTTCTCTCTTCGATGACCTCTGCATGAGGGATGCCTCCAGCCAGATGCAGACGGGTGCCGCGCCACCGGGCCCGGGGCGTGCGCCATCGGCGTCACGCGGCGCGACCGGCCGGAACCTGCTCAGGGCCGGTCACACCGTCCGTACGCGCCGTACGCGGCACATGTGGTGCGGATGAGGGTGAGATGAAGGTGATTCGCTGAACTTCTGTGCTGCGCGCGGGAAGGGGGAGGTCCCGTGACGGAAACTCTCAGCAGCGGAAGACGCCGAGCCCGACGGACAGTTCGCCCGATCTCGACAGGGGGACGGCGCGGCGCCCGGTCAGGGGGACGGCCGCGGCCGGTTCGATGGGGGAGGAGGCGGGGCAGCCGCACGCGCCCGCGGTGCGGTCACCGGTGTCCGGCGACGGCGCGCCCGCCGACGCCCGGCCGGACCTGCGCGCCTGGCAGTCGTCGTGCCCGTCCTGCGCCCCGCGCTCGTCGTCGATCACCGGCCGCACGGGCGATTTTGGGGCGGCCCCCGGTGTCTGCACGGCGGACTGCTGCGGGTGCGCCACCGGTACGAGCCGGTCGGCCTCCGCCGAGGCGCCCTCGGCGCCGAGCAGCAGCGTGAGCAGTACGACCAGCGCGATGGTCAGGGCGCGCCAGGGGCGTATCCGCGGGTCCGTGCCCGTCATCCCCTCGCCTCCCTCCGCTGGACAGTCAACTCCATTGTGTCCAAGGAGGAGTGGCCACGGGCGAGTCATCGTGTAACCGTCACGTTAACGACGGATTACCCCCCAGCAACCGACCACTTCCTCCCCCACCTAGCTGTGGGCATGCGTGGCGCTAGGGGCGAGGGGGCCCCTGCTCGAGCGAAGTCGAGAGCTCGGGGGAGGGTGGGCACAGCGGCACCCCCACGGCGGGCAGCCGCCCAACGCACCCCCACCCCCCACCGGCCCGCGCGGTGAAAGGATGACCCCGCCACACTCCACATGCCCCACCGGCGAGGTGAACGCAGAATGGCCCAGAAGGTCGCAGTACTCGGCACCGGAAAGATCGGCGAAGCCCTCCTCAGCGGAATGATCCGCGGCGGCTGGGCCCCCACGGACCTCCTGGTCACCGCCCGCCGCCCAGAACGCGCAGCCCAGCTCCGCACCCGATACGGCGTCGAATCGGTCACCAACGCCGAGGCCGCCAAGACCGCCGACACCCTCATCCTCACGGTCAAGCCGCAGGACATGGGCACCCTCCTCGCCGAGCTGGCCCCGCACGTCCCCACCGACCGCCTGATCATCAGCGGCGCGGCCGGCATCCCCACCACCTTCTTCGAGGAACGCCTGCCCGCCGCCACGCCCGTGGTCCGCGTCATGACCAACACCCCGGCCCTCGTCGACGAGGCCATGTCCGTCATCTCGGCGGGCACCCACGCCACCGCCACCCATCTCACCCTCGCCGAGGAGATCTTCTCCACCGTCGGCAAGACCCTGCGCGTCCCCGAGACCCAGCAGGACGCCGCCACCGCCCTCTCCGGCTCCGGGCCCGCCTACTTCTACTTCCTCGTCGAGGCCATGACCGACGCCGGCATCCTGCTCGGCCTGCCCCGCGACAAGGCCCACGACCTGATCGTCCAGGCCGCCATCGGCGCCGCCGTCATGCTCCGCGACAGCGGCGAACACCCCGTCAAGCTCCGCGAGAACGTCACCTCGCCGGCCGGCACCACCATCAACGCCATCCGCGAACTCGAGAACCACGGCGTCCGCGCCGCCCTCATCGCCGCCCTGGAAGCCGCCCGAGACCGCAGCCGCGAACTAGCCACCGGCAACGGCTAACCCCCCCCACCGTGGCCACACGTGCCGCTGGGGGCGAGGGGGCCCCTGCTCGAGCGAAGTCGAGAACTTGGGGAGGGTGGGCACAGCGGCACCCCCACCGGCGGGCAGCCGCCCATCCCACCCGCACCACCCCGCGGCACGCGCCCCGCCCCTCAGCAGGCCGGCATCAGCCCCACGGCCTCATACGCCGCGGACACCCGCGGCCGAGCCATCCCCCGAGCCCTCTCCGCCCCCTCCCGCAACACCGAATCCACAAACCCCTCATCCGCCACCAGCGCAGCATGCCGCTCCCGCACCGGCCGCAACATCTCCACCACCGCCTCCGCCACATCCTTCTTCAAGGCCCCGTACGACGCGTACCCCTCCGCCAGCTTCTCCGGAACCCCACCCGTCGCCGCTGCCAGCACGTCCAGCAGATTGGCCACCCCCGGCCGCGCCTCCCGGTCATAAACGACATCGGAATGCGCATCGGTGACGGCCCGCATGACCTTCTTCCGCACCACTTCCGCCTCATCCAGCAGATAAATGATCCCGGCGGTCCGCGCGTGCGACTTCCCCATCTTCGACGTCGGCTCCTGCAGATCCATGACCCTGGCCGCAACCTTCGGATTCGTCGCCTTGGGCACCACGAACGTCTGCCCGTACCGCTGGTTGAACCGCACCGCCAGATCCCGCGTCAGCTCCACATGCTGCGTCTGGTCCTCACCCACCGGAACCTCATGCGTCCCGTACGCGAGGATGTCCGCCGCCATCAGCGCCGGATAGGTCAGCAGCGACAGCCGCACGCTCCCGCCGCTCTCCCGCTCCCGCTCCGCCTTCTCCTTGTACTGGATCATGCGCCGCATCTCGCCGTCGGTGGCCGTGCACTCCATCAGATACGCCAGCCGCGCATGCTCATCCACATGGCTCTGTACGAACAGCGTGCACCGCTCCGGATCCAGCCCCGCCGCCAGCAACAGCGTCGCCGCCTGCCGACTGAGCCTGCGCACCCGCGCCGGATCGTGCTCCACGGTCAGCGCGTGCAGGTCCACCACACAGAACAGCGCCTCGGCCCGGTGCTGGTCCTCCTCGGCCCACTGCCGCAGGGCCCCCAGGTAGTTCCCCAGCGTCAGGTGCCCGGTCGGCTTCACACCACTGAAGATCCGCGTCATCTCTCTCGTTCTCCCGTCCCATCGGGACCGCCGTCCTCACCGGCCGGCTTCGGGATCCGAGGCTCCAGATACGCGAACGGCCGCCGAGGCGGCGGCCGTTGTCATGCATGCGCTGTGGTCGGCCGCCGTCAGGCGGGCCACCACTGTCGTACGAGCGCACGCGAAGTCATGCCGCCCACCGTACGCCTCTCACCCCGTCTTGGCACAGGTTTGATGCGCCTCACCCCCTCGTGTAGTGTTCTCCGAGTTGCCAAGGAGCCACCTGGCCCCGAGGCAGCCACCTCACGCCGCACCGGCGGCACACCACTACTCGCACGGCCCCCATTCGGGAAAAATTTCGGCATGCCGAAATTCTGACCGAAGACTCAATTATGAGTCACCGGGAAAAGCCGCTAAAGTAGAGGCCACGCCGGAAGGCGCGAAAACCCCCTCCGACGGGGAATCGGAAACAAATCCGAACCGGAAACGG
>NZ_JBSIBZ010000176.1:0-5999 GCF_058245575.1 Streptomyces sp. UF-297
CCCCCCCCCCCCCCCCCCCCCCCCCCCCCCCCCCCCCCCCCCCCCCCCCCCCCCCCCCCCCCCCCCCCCCCCCCCCCTCCCGTCCCCGAGGAAGGAGCGCGATGCCGCGCGTCACCCGGGCGCACACCGTCGCCCACCACCTGGTCCAAGGCGGCCTGACCGACCTGAAGCTCAGCGAAGCCGCCCAGAAGAGGGACCGCCCCGGCCTCTACCGCGAAGACGGGTTCTCCGTCCGCAGCTACCACGCGCCGGACGGCACCCTGCTCACCGTGGCCGGCGCCTACGGCCCGGACTGGTTCATGACCCTCGCCCAGATCCGCCACCGGCTGGAACAGCCGTACATCCGGTACACCGTCACCGCCGACGCCCCCGAGCTCCGCGACCATGAGCTGCTGGTCCGCTGGGCCACCCGCGAGGAACTGCGCGCCCGCCAGCAGGCCGCCGCGGCGCGCCAGGCGCCGCTCGTCGCCCTGCTCCGCCACCAGGAGGCCGAGCGGGCCGCCGAGGACGCCGGGCAGTCCGCGCTGTTCTGACCGTGCCGACCGGCGCCCGCAGGGCCCCGCCGGCCTCCCCCTCCCGGGGGGGGGGGGGGGGGGGGGGGCGGACGATGCCGCCACCCCGGGAACCGCGCTGAAAACCCCTGCTCAAAGACGCCCTCACGCTTGAAGATCAGGGATAAAGCTGGTAATGTTTTCCCTGTTGGAAGGGGGTGGCACCCCGACCAACGCACCTCGAAACCCGACCGTGGAGGACCACGTCTCAATGACCGCAACACCCGCCAAGGGCACGATCACCATCACCCACACCCGCGCCGACGGCACCCTCGTGGAGGGCAGCACCAAGGGCGACGGCGTGTACGAACTGATCCGCCCCTGCGGCTTCCGCTACTTCCGCTCCCTCGGGATGCTGGGCATCCAGCAGTCCCGCGACAAGGCCGCCAAGCGCTGGAAGATCGACGCCGCCGCCCAGGCCCTGCGCCAGGCCGGATGGACCGTCGAAATCAAGATCGACGAGGACACCCGCCGCACCTTCGCCGAAGCCGAAGAGGAGCGCTACGAGCGGGCCGAGAGCCGCACCGAGCGGTTCGGTACGTACGCCGACAACGCGGCGGGCCGGTCCGAGGCCGCACGGGAGCGCGGCCGCCAGATCGCCGACGGCATCCCCTTCGGCCAGCCCATCCTCGTCGGACACCACAGCGAGGCCCGCGCCCGCCGCGACCAGCAGCGCATCGACAGCGCCCTGCGCACGTACGTCGAGGAGGGCAAGCGCGCCGGGTACTGGGCGGCCCGGGAGAAGGCCGCCGCCGCGTACAAGCAGTTCCGCACCAACCCGGGCCGCACCCTGCGCCGCATCGAGAAGCTGGAGGCCGACGCCCGGCGCGTCGAGAAGTGGCTGGCCGGACAGTCCGCCGGAGGCTACCGCCGCTCCGACACCGACGAGCTCCACCGCAGGAAGGCCGAGATCGCGGAGGAACTCGCCCACTGGCGCGAGGTCATCGCCGAGGCCGAACGCCGCGGGTTCAAGGTGTGGGGCCCCGACGACTTCCAGAAGGGCGACTTCGTCAACTGCGGCGGCACCTGGTACCAGGTGCAGCGGGTGAACAAGAAGACGCTCACGATCCCGCACATCCACGGTGGCGTGGGCGTCCCCGTCGTACGGAAGGACCCCGCGGACAAGACCCGCCGCGGCTACACCATCCCCTACGACAGCGTGAAGGGGTGGGCCTCCGCCGAGGACATCGCCCGGCTTGAGGCCACCGAGCCGGAGCCCGAGGCCGAGCGCACCGTGTGCCCCCACTGCGTGAGGGTCGCAAACGGACAGAAGCGCTTCAGCGAAGCGCGCGGCATGTGCACCGTGTGCGGCCACGCCAAGCCGCAGAACTTCAAGGCCGGGCCCGCGCCTGCCCCGGAGGCCGACGGCCGCCAGGAGCAGGCCGAGCCGGTGCCGCCGGTCGAGGAGCCGGCACCGGCGGCCGAGACGTGCCCCATGTGTCACTCGCCCCAGTGGCACCCGGTAGCGCGCCGCTGCGCCAACTGTCACCACGCCCCCGGGGGGCCGACCCCGGCGCCGGCCCCCGCCGCAGGGGAGAGCTGGCAGGAGGGCCTGGCCCTGGTGTTCATCGTCTCGAAGAACACCCGCCGCACCCGCAAGCGCGCCCTGTGGGCGATGACCCGCCGCGAAGCGCAGGCCGTGTGCGGAGACCCCCGCACCTCCGGCCGCTCGTACATGCTCACCTGGACCGAGCGGCCCGGCGCCGAAGGCACCGACTGGGAATGGGTCCCGGACAACGGGAGTCTCGACCCGGTCCTTGCGGACCTGGGCATCACCCCGCGCCGCGAGTGGACCACCGAGGCGAAGACCACGGCCGCCGTTGGGCACTAGCGGTCAGCCGGGGGCCCGTGCAGGACCGGACCCCCAACCTCTTGGGAATCAGGCTCTGATCTGGTATTGTTTTCCTTGTTGGAAGGGGGTGGCACCCCGACCAGCACCACCACTCGAAACCCGCACCACGGAGGAACCCCGCGTGCACCCCTCGCAGCCCCGTCCCGGCATCGCCCAGTACATCGCCGATGTCGTGATCAACCTGGTGCGCTTCCTCGGCCCCGACCCGGCCGCCATCGTCCACCCCGCGCCCGCCCGGCAGGCCCGCCGGGACTGACCCGACCACACCGGAGGGCGGCGGATGGCACCGCCGCCCCCCGGGCCCGCTCGAAACCCGACTCATCCGAGGAGAACCCGTGTCCCACTTCCCGCTGATCTCCGCTGTGCACGCCGCACTGCGGGCCGTCGCGACCGACACCACCCCCGCCACGCTCGACCAGCTCGACAAGGCCCTGGCGGACCTGCCGCTGACCGAGGTCACCGACGGCGCAGAGCAGTCCGTCCGCCTCGCCCTGGAGATGATCGGCCACGCCCGCGACCACGAGCTGTTCCGCGCCGTGCAGGAGATGCAGGAGCAGGTCACCGCCATGCTCAGCCAGGGGCCCCGCACCCCCGTGCACAGCCACCCCGCCATGCGGGCCGTCGTCCAGACGCTCAGCCTCTGCTACGCCGGCGGCAAGGACTGGGACACCGACAGCGCGTACTACCGGGCATGGGACCGCGCCATGCACGCCGGGACCTACATGGTCCGCGCCGTGTCCGGCTTCCTTTACGCGGAGGCCGAGTTCACCCCGCGGAAGGTGACGCAGCGGGCGGAAGAGTTCTCCGCCGCCGCCCGCCGCGCCATCGCCTACCACGCCCGCGACCTGGCCCGCACCGCACTGGTCATGACCGCGTACGACTACGGCCTGTTCATCATCGGCACCCGCACCTCCGGCCGCGAGCCCCACACGTGGACCCGCCGCATCGGATCGGACACCTTCCAGTTCGAGGTCACCCCGCCCGACCTGCACCGCGCCGCCCCGGCCGGTCGGCTGATCGTCACCAGCTACAAGACCGGCCAGCGCGTGCACGACCTGGCCCTGTCGACGGACCCGAAGCGCGGCAACGCCGTCGCGGACGCCCTGTTCCTCATCTGACCCAGCACCCCGGGGGGGGGGGGGGGGGGGGGGGGGGCGGGGGGTGGCACCGCCGCCCGGCCCTCCCGCTCGAAACCCCGCACCAGACGGAAGGACCCCATGACCCCGTACACCGTCAACGACGCCAAGCTGAACGACGCGCTCGACGACGCCCACGAGCGCATCCAGCGCGCCGAGGACCGGCTGGCCCGCGTCGCGTGCGCACACGTCGCCGCCGCCGTCCGCGACGTCCTCACCGACCACGAGCCGGCCGCGCCGTTCGACGCCACGCACCTCCGCCTGACCGGGCGTCTCGGCACCGACGTGCTGAGCACCGACGGCACGTACTGGACCGCCACCGGCGAGGAGCGGCGCATCCCCGTCGGCGAACTGTTCGACGGTCTGCTCGGGTGGGTCAACCAGCTCAACTACGGCAACCGCCACATCTGGCGGCCCCTGTGCGAGACCCCGGCCACCATGGCTGGCGCCATCGGGGAAGCGGTCAGCTACCGGTTCGACCTGGCCCAGGCCGCGCAGCTCCCCGACGAGGTCCACACCTCCGCCCGGGTGCGCGAGATCCGCGACCGCCTGGCCGCCGCGACCTACCGGCCGTGGAGCGTCGAAGAGTTCACCTGGAACCGCAACGGCGCCACCGTCGACAAGGACGACCCGGACGCCGTGCACACCGACTTCGTGGTCAGCGACTCCTCCGGGGCCAAGGTCGCCGAGGTCTCGGTCAGCTACGACGGCCCCGAGGACACCGACACGCCCGCCGAGGACGTCGCCGAGACCCGCGCCAACGCCGAGCTCATCACCCGGGCGCCGGAGGACCTGCTCTACCTCCTGGCCTACCTCGACCACCTCGCCGGTGCCGCGGACGCCGAGGAGCTCCACCTGCGCGGCTACTGCGGACACTGCGGGACCGCGCTCTACACCTCCACCGCGTCCGAGACACCGACCGCCCTGGACGGCTCCACCCAGTGCAAGAGCGGCCGACTCCCCACCGGCCGCACCCTCTCGATCCCGCACGTCCTGCGCACCTGACCCGCCCCGGGGGCCGCGGATAGCACCGCCGCCCCGGCCCCCTCGAACCCGACCACCAGGAGGACCGCCGTGACCGGCATCCGCTACTCGCCCGACAGCGTCCTGGTCCCGACCACCCCCGGCGCCCTGCTGGAGTGGGCCGCGATCCACATCACCCGCGTCGGCATCTACCAGAGCCGCTACAGCCTCTTCAGCGGCCCCGGCCGCCTCGCCCACCGCCGGTGCTCCGTCGGCGGAGCGCTCGACGTCGCCGCCGGCCGCGACCGCATGGCCGCCGACCGCCCGTACGACCTGGAGGCGATCAGCGCCGCCCTCGACGACGCGTACCGCATCCTCGCCGAACACCTCGAAGGCGCCCCCGTTCCCATCCCGCCCGGCTGCGATCCGACGGCGCACCACAAAACGGTCGTCCACCTGTGGACCCTCGCGCCCGGCCGCACCGCCCAGCAGGCGGCCACCGCACTCCGCGCGGCCGCCGCGGCCGCCGAGGCCGCCGACCGACTGTTCTGACCTCCCGAGCTCCGGGCGCAACCGCCCGAAGCCCCCGGGGGGCGGCGGATGGCACCGCCGCCCCCCGGACTCACTCGAAACCCGCGTCCCAGACGAGAGGAACACCATCTTGACCACGACCGACGCCACCACGGCAGCCGAGCGCTACGAAATCGGCGACCGCGCCGCAAACGGCCGCTACCCCGTCGCCGTCGACGGGAAGCCGACCGGCCACATCTACCGATGGCACGGCGGTTGGTACGCCGTCGCCCCGGGCCAGCCGGAGGAGACCCGACACGACGACCGGCACGCCGCCGCCGCGCACCTGGTCGACCTGGTCGACTCCGGCACCGTCGAGCCGGGAGCCGCACCGGCCGCGCCCCCGGCCGCCGAGGCGGGCATCGTCCCGTGGCTCTCCCCGAAGCTGAAGCCCACCCGGCGCAACATCATCAGCGCCGCCATCGCGTTCGGACGCCTCGCCGAACTGGCCTGGAAGCCGGAGGACGAGGACGGCAACCCCACCGGCTACCCGGGGTCCGACAACCCGTGGGACCTCACCTGTGAACTGGACGGCAAGACGGTCGTCCGCTGGTGGAGCCACCTGCGGGGGCGCAACGGCGACAACACCCCGCGGCCCGAGTACCGGCACGAGGGCTGCATCCCCTTCGAGGAGCAGGCCGGGAAGGTCGCCGCGCTCGTCGGGGAGCCCGTCACCGCCTGCCCCTGCCAGCAGGTCACCCACCCGACCACCGCCGACGCCGCCGACGACCTGCTCAAGCGGGCCGAGCGGGCCCGCCGCGCCGACGACGCCGAGGCCCTGCGCCAGCTGCTCACGCAGCTGCTCGGGCCGTGCCCCGCCAGCAGCGCCCGCGGCCAGGCGATGAAGGAGCTCAAGGAGCGCGGCCAGCGCTCCAAGGGCTGACGGCCCGACCAGCCCCGGGGGGGGGGGGGGGGGGGGGGGGCGCC
>NZ_JBSIBZ010000177.1:0-5771 GCF_058245575.1 Streptomyces sp. UF-297
CATCCCGGCTGCTCGACAACTCCCGCAACTCGGCGGCCTGTTCCACGGAGAGCTCCATGTCAGTAGCAACGAGTCACCCAAGATCAAGTAACGCCGACGGAATCACGAAACACTAGCGCATCGCGAGGGCTATCGACTCCATTATTCCCTTTACAACACGGCTGCGGGTTGGCACACCTGCGGCGAGAGGAGTTCCGGTGGACCTGTCTCTGTTCGTTAATGTACTGGGGGCACCCGAAGTGCACTCGGACAAGGCAATGGATTGGGATTCTTTCGAGGAACGCCTCGGAACGTCCCTTCCGACAGACTACAAGGACTTCGTTTCGGCTTACGGCCCCTGCGAACTCTATGAGATGCTCTATGTGTCGCACCCCAGGGGCGATATCATGAACCTCGGAGATTTCATTGATCGCGCGATCGATGAAATCGGATCGCTTCGTCAGGAATTTCCGGACCAATTCCCCTACCCGGTACATCCTGAGCCGCGAGGAATTATTCCGGTAGCGGAGACCGAAGGAGGGGTACAGGTCTTCCTCACCCCCTCGGGAAAGACGGCACACCAATGGGAAATCGCGGTCGACTGGCGAGGCTCATGGAGCCGGTATGAGCTCGGGTTCTCCGAGTTCCTATTCAAGGCGTTGACTGGCGAACTGGATGCCCCCTTCTTCCACGAGAGCATCCTGGAAAACCCAGGCACGCGCTACCAGGTGGTTGGGCACGTCGTCTGATGAGCGAGCGTGGCTTGGGAAGCGCGCCACTGGTGCCATCCCAACGCACGCTGACGTCGCTGCGCCCACGGCAGGCGACTGCTCTGGGGCTACAGGTTCGGCAGGCCCGACCAGCGCCCGCCCCTCGCTCCCCCTGGTCGCCTCCGGCATCGTCCCAGTAGAAGGCACACTGTGACCGTTCACTGATCGTCACCAAGCCAAGACGACGCGAAGTCGTCTCTGCGCGCGATGGAAGCCGTGCGCACGCACATGGGCGAGGAGAACGGCGGCCCCGAGCACTGGTGGCCACACGACCGCACCTGAGGGGGCCTGTGCTCAACCTACGTCGCCTACGACCGCTCCGACACCATCAACGACTCCAACATAGTCAGACAGACCCCGGCGCCGCACTGGCACCACGGGTCGGCTCAGACGTCCTGCTCATCATCGACAAAGCTGTCCGTGTCGCCGGAGACAGTGCCGTGGTCGGTGGTGGTGTTTCCTCGGGCAGCAGGCCCCAACCAAGGTGCGCCGTGAGATACGCAGCGATCTCATCCGCATCCGTGCATTCCGCGGGCAGATCACCCGTCCGGGGCCGGTAGAGATCAAGCAGCTCATCCCGCAGCCGAGCATCCAGAACCGGTACTTGATAACAGTCGATGGTCCCTCGGTAAAACAGCCGGTCGAAGATCCGGACGGCAGGGCAACGGCCGGACTGCGGCACTTCCGCCAGATGGCTGTCCTGCCAGGAGCCGACATAGGCGTAGTCCACCCGCTTCAACGCTCCGTCGAGGGCTGGAGTGGGGTGGTCCTTCAGATTCCAGTAGATACGGGCTTCGGCTTCAGGTATGGGTTCCGGGACTGCGGCAAGCCAGAGGCGATATTCAAGCACCGAAGCAGCTTGACAGTCCATCCCCCGGGCTGTCCTTGCGATCGGCCATCGTGAACGCGAAAGACTGCGAATCTGCCAACCAGAACGCGACAGGACGCCAACGGGCAGCACCGCGCACTGCCTCCGACAGTCCGATGACAACCCGTCTGCCTCGGTGACAACCATCACGCTTCGGCTCAACACCTGCCCTACCGGGCTCGCTGCGGCCGGGACGGCTACAGATCGAATTCGAGGTGTTCGAGGTCGGTCAGCTCCACTTCCAGGCCGTGGGCGCGGCGTCCGCTGTCGCGGAAGTAGACCTCCCCCAGAGCCTCCGCGGCGATCTGCTGCAGCTCGTCCTCGGTGGCACCGGCCTCCTGGGCCGCGAAGAGGCGAGCAGCATGCTGCGGGGGCAGGGCCAGCGTCAGGTGGCGCAGGCGGGCGTCGTCGGTGGTGCCGGGGGCGGCGGTGAAGCCGAACCGGGCGCGGGTGTCGATCATGAGGCCGGTCGAAGTGGCCGCGGCCTTTTTGGCCTTGGCCTTCACCTGCGGCTGCCACCGCTTCTTCACCTCCTGCTCCATGCGGTTCGCGAGGTTCTTGCGGGGTTTCTTGATCTGGTCCTTCACGTACCGCTCGACAGTGCGCTGGGAGATGCCGAGCAGCTGCGCGACATTCTTCGTGCTGCCTTTGTGCTGCTTGACCAGGTACCGCATCTGGGCACCGGCGGACTTGGGGGCCGGGCGTGTGAACGCGCCCTGGACCGCCTTGTCGAGCCCTTCCCCGACCGTGGTGGCCATCGGCCTGCTCCTACTCTCCGGTGTCCTTGGCGGTGACCTCGCCGGTCTTGATGTAGCGGGCGAGGTTGGCGACCTTGCCGTTGCTGGTGAGCTGCTCATGAACTTCCGCGCCCCACAGCACGCTCTGGGTGCCCTCATGCTTGACCATCCCCGGGCTCACCCCGAGCCGGAAGCTGCCGGGGACCGTCTTGCCGTCGGCGCCGTACGGGAGGACGTCCAGCGGGGAGGGGCCGTCGGCGGCGTACACGGCGCAGTCCGAGAGGACCGCGACCGGGTACCGGCCGGTCGCCGCGGCCAGGTTGAGCATCTTGCGGTGCATGTTGGTCCGGGCCCGGGAGATGACAGCTGCCCTGATGTCCGGGCGCCAGGTGGGCCGGGCGAGGGCCGGCCAGGGCTGGCCCGGGCGCCAGCCGCCGCCGCGCGCCTTCTCCCGCAGCTTGCCGATGCCGCCCTTGGTGGTCATCTTGACGGCGTCCAGGACGATCGCCAGCTGAGGGTCGCGCTGCTTGTGGCCGTCCATCGCCGCCAGGAAGTCGGCCGGGGCCAGCTTCTCCCCCACCCCCAGATCGGCCATCGTGTCGACGTAGGCGTTGCGCAGCTGCTTGTACCAGCCGTCCAGGAACTTGCCCTTCTCGTGGCGGACCCAGGCTTCGGCCGGGGCGACGTCGTAGCCGAGTTCCACCGCGTAGGCCACCGTGGGCGTTGCGTACCAGGCAGGCCCTGTGGGGCGTTCGCCGTCCGGGGTGAACGGGCTGGGCAGCAGCTCGCCCTGCAGTTGCTGCCATTCCTTGCCGACCAGGACGTGGGAGAGGTCGACGTGGGAGAGGTCGACCAGCCAGGAGCCGGGCAGCGTCGCATCGAAGGCGGGGCTGGTGACGTGCACGGGCGGTGTCGACAGGCCGACCACGGCGCCGTTCGCGGCCGCGCCGAAGGCGAGGTTCACATCGATACCGACCAGGTACCGCTGCATGCACTCGGCGTCGGTAAGGTCCCGCGCCCAGTCGTACGCCTCCTCGAAAAGCTTCTCTTCCGGGCCGCGGATGTGGAAGCGGGGCAGATCCTTGAGGACCGGGTGTCCGTCGGTCGCCTCGCACGGCGCCGGGTCCATCGCCTCCTTGCCCAGCGAGCCGGGCCGGTGCTCGGGATGCCGTTTGCCGTGCTCGTCCGGCTCACTGGCCTTCGTGGGCGGGTTGAGCGCGGTCATCAGCTCCAGGCCGGTCACGGCGGTGGAGCCGACCGGCGTCATCACCCGCGATGCGTACGCGCCCAGCACCCGCGCGAGCTCGGGGGGCGCCAGCTGCGCGGCATCCCCCCAGGAACGGTCGTCCAGGGCGTTCCACGCGGGGAGGCACAGCTGCACGCAGCGCCGTCGCCTGCCCTCGGGGTCCTGGTAGATCCGCGCCCACGGCCCCAGACCACGCTTGGTCAACTGCCAGTCAGCGCGCGCCAGCTGCTTGATGACCTTGTGGCTGTCGGGAATCCGCCCAGCGAGGCGCTCCTGCTCCGACAGCTCCACCGGGAGCCCGTACCGCTCGCAGGCGGCCGCGGTGAGCACCAGCAGCGGGTCGGCATTCTTCCCGGACCCGTGCAGCTTGCCCGCCCCGATCTGCGCCTCGGCCAGCGCCCACTCCACCAGCGCGGGCAGGGACTTGGCGGGCACGTCCAGCACCAGGCCGCCGACACCGTAGCCGGTCACCTGACGGTCAGCATCGGCGTCGATGACCAGCAGCGGCCCGTTCGCGAACCGGGTGTCGGCCGCCGGGGTGCTCGCCGGGGCAGCCTTCCTCGCACCCGCACGCCGCGACGTCGACGGCTGCCTGGACGCGGCCGCCGCACGCGGCGCAGCGGCCGGACGGGGCGCAGCGGCCGGGGCGGCAGCGGTGCCGTGGGCAGGGCGTTGCGGGGTGTCCGGCGCGGGAGGCGCGCCCTCGGCGTGAGGGGCCGGACCGGTGGCCGGCGGCTGTGCTTGCGCCGACGGCTGGGGTGCCATGGTGCCGGGGGGCGCGGGGTAGCGTTCGGCGAGGCCCTCGAGCAGCCTGCGGTAGGCCTCGAGGCGCTCGCCCTTGGGTTCGGCGCGGCCCGCTTCCCATGCCTGGATGCTCGCCACGCGTACGCCGAGGGCCTGGGCGATGGCGGCCTGGGTCAGGCCGGCCGCCTCGCGCAGCCGTACCCGCTCGGCCGGGGCGGGCAGCACGGTGCCGCCGTCGACGGCGGCGAGCAGCGAGTCGACCGCGGCGAACAGCTCTGGCTGGTGGTCCGTCATCTGTGTGTCCCTCTGCTTCTACCGGATGCCCTGGCGGATCTCTTCGAGCCGGGTCACCAGCCGCTGATAGCGCTGTGAGGCGGCCTGGGAGGAGTTCAGGCCCTGGTGCCGGGCGATGTGCCGCCAGTCCATGCCGCGGCGCCTGGCCTCGATCACCACTTGGCTCTCCAGCCGGTCCAGTGCCAGGCGCAGGTCCTCGAACAGGCCGAGTGCGGCGCCCACGTCCTCCATCGTCACATCCGGCGTCTGCCCGTCACTGTCCCGATGGGCAACGGCGGTGGCCAACAGCCGCCCCAGCAGTGCGGCGTCCTGCTCCATCCGGAGTGCCGGGCTCCCGTCCACCGTGGGAGCGTCCGTGAGCGCAGCCAGCCGCCGACGGGCGTTGTCCTGAGCGTCACGTGCCATGCCGCCACCCTACCGCGCCTCGGCAATCAAACAACGAATCGTTGTTTCATTGGCAAGGGGAGAAGCCAGGCATCGCCGCGGCACAGCGGCACACCACACGGGCCAGGTGTCCACAGGCCCCGGCAACACACCGACGCCTACGGGTGCGCCGGGGCCCGCTGCCGGCGTCCTGTGGGAGTCAGAGCGCAACTGCTGTTCCCGGTTCAGGGCCGCCCGGACACCGGCGCGGGCGGGTGGAGTTGCTCCATCACGGCGACGGTGCCGACGACTGCCGGACAGATGATGCAGCTGTCGTGGGAACAGGCGGTTGTATCGGTGCGGTTCAAGGCGCCGGCTCCGGTGCCGTCGTTTCCGGTGGTGCCCGGGCGCCGGTGGGGTCCGGGCTGGTGGTGGCCGGCGGCCACGGGGCGACTGTGGTGCACGATTCGGCCGCGATGCGCACGCCAAGGGAGTATGGCGCGTACCCGAGGGCGCGCGGTGGAGCGCGGCGTTCCAACGCGAGCTGGTGCTGCTGGAGGCCTTCTCCCAGGAGGGTGGGCACCGGGGTGAACTCCTTGCCGGGCAGCGGGTCTTTCGGGGGATGACCTAGGAAGGTGGCTGTGTGACCAGCACCGGCGATAGGCCAAGTTCAAGCCGGAGAAGCAAGAGGCGCTCCTGTCCCTGCGGTGGGGGGGGGGGGGGGGGGGGGGGGGGGGGGGGGGGGGGGGGGGGGGGGGGGGGGGGGGGGG
>NZ_JBSIBZ010000178.1:0-4664 GCF_058245575.1 Streptomyces sp. UF-297
GCCCCCCCCCCCCACGTTGACGTCTCCTGCACCGGGGGCGGCGTCCGCGTCCCCGTGGCGGCCCTCCTGCCCTTCTTGCGGTCACGCATCCCGCATTGATCATCACCGCCGCGCGGTGGACGTCGCCCCGCGTGCTTCGGGAGGCCGGCGTCCACCGAGCGGGGTGGCAGGTTGGAAAGAAGAAGAGTGAGAGCAGTTTTCAAGAGGCCGGTGCGCGTGCCGCTGGTGGGCGCGCTTGTCACGGCCGTCCTTGCGGCACGTGATGCGGAGAGAGTCCGGTGCGACGGCACGGCCGGGCCTCGGATCCTGGAGGAGGGCGGCGGGGGCGGCGTCTTCGTGCACTGGCGCAGCCGCGCGGCCATCCAGGCCGGGCCCGTGCGGGGCCGCCGTACGGCGGTGGCTTCGGTGCTGGCTGCGGCGGCGCTTGTTGTGCCGCTGGCCGCCGGGCCCGCCCTCGCCGTTGGCACCGGCACCGCCCAGGCTCCTGCCCGGCAGCTCGGCGCCGGGGAACACTTCGCCCGTGCGCTGGCTGCGGCACATCTCGCGGCAGGGCCCGTCTCTGCGGAGCAACAGGTCTCGGAAATCGACCGCGGTTTCCGCCCGGACGGCATCGATCTCGACGATCTGGACGCGGCGAAGTTCGGGCAGCTCCTGAAGGAGCTGCGTGCCCGTGTCGCCCCGCGTACGGCCAACGGCATCCCGGCCCTTGGCGCGAATCAGGACGGGAAGTATCTGGCTCTGGCGCTCCGCACCGACGGCAAGACCCTCACCCTGCTGATCAACAAGGGAAACCTGTACCTCGAAGCATGGGAGAGAACGACAAATAGCGGAACGGAGATCTTTCCGCTCGAGCCTTTCCGCGGCAAGTGGGAGAAGTATGCCAAAAGCGAGAACGCAAAACCACACACAAAAGTGCAGAAAACCGGGCTGCCGGAGAATTACACCCAGCTAGGAGGGCTCGGCGCGCCGACATACGGGAGGTACCCACTGGCTCAGACAGTCGAAAACCTTCATGACTTCAAGGTGGATGCCGGAAAGAAGATCGCCGATGCCGATGTGGTGCGTCTGGCGGTCACGGTATCTGAAGCCACACGCTTCAAAGCAGTGGAGTCGACCCTGGCAAAAGCATGGGAGAAGGGAGTGCAGCTCCCCAAGACGCATCAGGACCTCATCAACGCGTGGAAGGACATCACACGGCAGCTCAATGAGCCGAAGGAGACGATCCGCGTCACGCTCAACGGGAAGACCGAGAACGTTCCCCGCACGACGGTCGAGGAGAAGTGGCTAGGGGTACAGCACAGCTGCGCGATAGACGCCCCTGGTCCCCGAGGCTCGCGTGCCCTCTCCTTGAGCGCAGGGTCCGGCAGCAACCCCTGCGGCCCTCCGGTGGACGACCCCGCGGCGCGGGAGGAGGCGCGTGCGGAGGCGGTTGCGGAGGCGGAGAAGCTGCCGGGCCGGGCGCGGGAGCGGGCGAAGGAGCTGTGTGCCAAGTCCGGGCAGGCTTCGTGCCTGGGGGAGGTGGACTGGGAGAAGGTGCGTGGGCAGGCGCGGGCCGAGGCCGAGCGGCTGACGGAGCTGAAGCTGGCCGGGCTGGAGAACGTGGGGGAGGCCCGGCTGGTGAAGGATCTCGATGCGGTGGTGAAGAACCCGTCGGCGTTCTACGTGCCCTATGACAAGACGCGCGCCAAGCTCGGCGGCGAGCGCTTCAACTGGAGCAACGTCGCCCATGCCGGCGGTGCCGCGCTGTGGGCGGCCGGGGTCGCGCAGGCGTTCTCGGGTGAGTCGAGTGATCTGGACAAGGCAGCCGCCATCACTGCGCTGATGCCCGTGGTGGGCAGCCTGCTGCAGGTGGGGGTGGATGTCCAGGACCAGGACTTCGCCGGGGCCGGGTTCGATGGCTTCGCTCTGCTGATGGAGGGCCTGGAGCTGGCGGGTGTGGAGTCGGCCGCCACCGGGCCGGCGTTCGCGGTGGCGATGGTCTACCACTTGGCGAAGACCGTGGGTGATATCGGCGCGCAGCTGGATGAGAACGTCAAGCGTGTGCCGGATGTGCGGGACAAGGCGTGGCATGACACGTTGCTGAACTACCTGCAGGACCCGAAGAAGGGGTGGCTGGCCAAGGAGGGCGGGACCGAGGCGGTCGCGGCCGGGATCGGGCTTGTGCAGGCGGCGGAGATGCAGCGTGCCGCGGTCAAGGGCCTGGCCCACGCGGCGAGCACCGCGGACGGCTCGGGCGAGGTGGTGGCCGCCGAGACCGGCAGGAAGAGGTGGTCCGCTCATGAGCGGTTCGCTGACGCCGATGCCAAGGCCGATGCTCTGACGGGCGAGTTCGTCAAGCAGCTGCGTTCTTCTCTGGCCACGTCGCTGGCCAAGGGCATGAACGCCGCGTGGGAGCAGAAGGAAGGGAAAGAGTTCAACCAGCACTTCATCGACAAGGTTTACAACAATGACTGGTGCGGGGCCCTCGTCGGCGCGGCCGCGGTCAACTGCGCGGAGCGGATGGACGGCCTTCAGAAGGAGGCTCTCGCCAAGCTGGAGAAGACTCCGCCCGGCGTGACAGCGGCCGAGGTCGAGGACGCCCTCATAGGAATGGGCATGACCGATATCGCGGCGCCGCAGCGGGACACCGCACTGGCTGGCCTGCTCACCGCTCAGGGAGCCTCGGGCCAGGTGGACGCCGTCATGCCCGTCCCCGGGACGGACCGGGAGCACTGGGTGTTCTCCGGCGGGCAGTACGTGAGAATGCGCCTGGACGAGAAGGCCGACGGCAAGAAGCTCGCCGCGACACTCACCGGTAACAACAAGCCTGCTCCGGTCAAGGGCAACTGGCGGTCACTGGAGCCGCTGCTGGATGCGTCGAAGACCGGCCGCGTCGATGCGGCCATGCCCGTCCCCGGCGCTGACAAGGACCTCTATGTCTTCTCCGGCGACCAGTACACCCGCATTCACGTTGACGGCGACCTCAACGACACCGTCGTAGACGGGTACGAGAAGCCGCGAAGCCTGCCGGACAACTGGTCCTCCCTGACCGGCCTGTTCGCCAGGTCCGGGGCCAGGCGGGTGGATGCTGTGCATGCGGTACCCGGCAACAAACTTGAGTACTACGTGTTCTCCGGCTCCTGGTTCACCACGATCCGCCTCGACAGCGGCCTCAAGGACGAGCAGATGGTGGCTCCTCGGCGTATCACCGCCGGGTGGCCGAAGCTCATCGCCGAGACCGGAAAGGACCACGTCCAGGGCCTGGTCCCGGTCCCCGGCGCTGACCGGGACTTCTACGTGTTCACCGACGGCGGCTACGTCAAGGCCAGCGCGAAGAGCCTCAGGCTGCCGACCCCCCGCGCCACAGCCAACGCCGCGTATGACGGCAACAAGGCCGGTATCTACTGGAGCAACGGCGAGGACGTCCCCGGGAACACGACATTGGTGGCCCAGGAGCAGGGCCGCCCGGAGCGCTCCTACCCGGCACGAGCCGGTAAGAACGAGGACTGGACCCCACCCGTAGTGGACGCCATTGATGCAATAGCAGGGCAAGTGCCGAAAACGACGGTCATCGACGTCCACTACGAGCACACGCACCAGGACGGGACGGTGGAGAAGTCGCCCGTCACGACGGTCAGTTTCGAGTGCTGGTACATGGTGTGCAAGGGCGTCCCGCAGCACGAGTAGATACCGGGGCATGCACGTCGGTGACCGACGGCCTGCCACCGGCACTGAATGGGCAAACCGGCCCAACGCGGCTACCCGCGGCTACTGTGGTTACCCGAGTACGAGACATAAAAGCAAACGCGTACACCGCGCCGAGAGCAACAGTGCCCCGTGGCAGGAGTATTGACCAATCCGTGCCCGTAGCACGCATCTGGTGATTACCTAGGTGGTGCCGGACCCGCCCGCTGCGGCAAGACCGGCACCACATAGTGGTCTGTCTGCGAGCGGAGGAACCGCGTGTCGGTGGATGAGTCGTGGGAGAAGATCGAACGCTGGCTTGACCAGTACGCTCCGCAAGAACAGCCTCTGCCGGGGCCGTGTACCCGCTCCGCGCTGGACGGCCTCTACAGCGCGCTCGGCGTGCGGCTTCCCGAGGATGTCGAGCAATCGCTGTTACGGCACGACGGGTCGGGACTCACCGATGTCATCCCGGCCACGTTCGCGCTTCACAGCGTCGAGCATATCGCCCGAGAGCATCTAGGAACGCTCAAGTACAGGCTGGAAGACGATTGCTATGGCTCGCACGACAGCCGCTTGATCGTGCCGATTGGCGCGCTGGGCGAGATGCAGCTCGTCGTCGACACCCAGACAGGGCATCTCGGGTCATGGGACATCGAGGAGACCGGCTACCGCTGGTACGAAGGCCCGGGATGGGTGTCTCTCTCGGCCGCGCTCGAAGTCACAGGGAACGCGCTGGCATCTCCGCCCCCGTGGATCGCGGTCATGGGCGACGGTGATGAGTGGCGGGCCATCGATATGGACACCGATTTCCCGGGAACACTGGTCTGGGCCGACGTACGAGGCTGAACCCGTCGTTCGCCCCAGCAGGGCGCTGAGGTAAGTGACCCATGCGGCGACTGCGGCGGTGCGGGCCGCATCCTTCTGTGACAAATCTGTTGGTGATCACTGGGTGGGTGACGTGCTGACCAGGGGGTTTAGTGATCGTTTCAGGACTTTCC
>NZ_JBSIBZ010000179.1:0-4604 GCF_058245575.1 Streptomyces sp. UF-297
GGGCCACGGCGGCTGACCAGCAGCAGGCTCCGCACCCCGTGCTCGGTCACCAGGTGCCGGGCCACCGTACGGCCCAGGCCGCCGGTGCCGCCGGTGATCAGGACCGTGCCGGAGGCGTCCCAGGTCATCGCCTGCTGGGACTGCGTCCGGGCCAGCCGGGCCGCCAGCACCTCGTCCCCGCGCACCAGCAGCTGCGGCTCATCCGACGCCAACGCCCTGGGTACGAGCGCCGCTTCGGCATCGTCCTCCACATCCACCAGCACGAAGCGGCCCGGGTTCTCCGACTGCGCCGAGCGCACCAGGCCCCACACCGCCGCACCCGCGAGATCCGCGCCGGAGACCGCCCCGCGCGTGACGAACACCAGGCGCGAGGCGGCGAACCGCTCGTCCGCCAGCCACGACTGGATCACGTCCAGCGCCTCTGCCGTCGTGGCGTGTACGGCCTCCACCGTTGCGGCGGCCCCGGCCGTCAGCGGGACGAGCACCGTGTCATGGCTGCCGGTCTCCGCGACGTCGTCGAGATCCGCGTGGGGCCGGAGCGGCAGGGCATCGAGGATGCCTCCGGTGTCCTTGCCGAGCAGGGCGAGGGAGCCCACGAGCTCGGCCGCGAGGGGGACGCCGGTCCAGTCGACCGTGAAGAGGGAATCGCGGTCGCCGGTCTGCAACTGCCCGGCGGTGATCGGACGTACGGTCAGGGACCGCACCGAGGCGACCGGCGCGCCGGCTGTGTCCGCGATGGCGATGGACGTGCCGTCTTCGGTGGGACGGAGCCGGACCCGCACCCGACAAGCACCGGACGCGTGCAGGGACACCCCGCTCCACGAGAAGGGGACGCCTCCCTCGTCCGCTCCCCCGCCGCCGAGCAGCGCCGCGTGCAGTGCCGCGTCGAAGAGGGCGGGGTGCAGCCCGTAGGCGTCGCCGTCCGTGCCCTCGGGGAGCCCGACCTCGGCGTAGAGGTCCTCGCCGAGCATCCAGGCCGCCCGCAGGCCCTGGAACACCGGGCCGTACTCGAACCCGGCGTCCGCGAACCGCTCGTAGCAGCCCGCCGCGTCGAGCGGCTCGGCACCCTGCGGGGGCCACACCGCGGCATCGAAGGACAGCGCCTCGGCGGCCGGGGCCAGGGCGCCACTGGCATGCAGCGTCCACGGGCCCTCGCCCGCACGCGCATGCACCGACACCGGCCGACGGTCCCCGTCATCGGGCTCGCCGACCCAGACCTGTACCTGGATCGCACCACCCGAGGCGGGCAGCACGAGCGGCGCGGCGAGCGTCAGCTCCTCCAGCAGATCGCAGCCGACCTCGTCGGCCGCCCGCAGCACCAGCTCCACCAGCGCCGTGCCCGGCACCAGAACGGAACCCAGCACCACATGGTCCGCCAGCCACGGATGCGAGGACACCGACAGCCGCCCCGTGAACAACAGCCCACCCGAGCCCGCCAGTTCCACCGCAGCACCCAACAACGGATGCCCGGCCGAACCCAGACCCGCGGACCGCACATCGCCCGCGCGCAGCGCCCCGCCCGACGGCCAGAACCGGTCGCGCTGGAACGCGTACGTCGGCAGATCCACCCACCGCGCACCCGAACCGGCGAACAGCGCCGCCCAGTCCACGCCCGCACCCTGGACATACAGCCGTGCGAGAGCGGTCAGCAGCGCCGTCCCCTCGGGCCGGTCCTTGCGCAGTACGGCAGCGAACACCGCCTCGTCCGGTGCGGACTCCGCGGCGAGCGCGGAGAGGGAGCCGTCGGGGCCGAGTTCGAGGAACCGCGTCACGCCCTCCGCCGCCAGGGTCCCCACCCCGTCCGCGAAACGCACCGCCGCACGGACGTGCCGGACCCAGTACTCGGCGGAGCACAGCTGTTCCGCGGTGGCCGGCTCGCCGGTGAGGTTCGAGATCAGGGGGATGTCCGGTGCGCCGTACGCCATGCCTTCGGCGACCGTGCGGAATTCCTCCAGCATCGGTTCCATCAGCGGCGAGTGGAAGGCGTGCGACACCCGCAGCCTGCTGGTCTTGCGGCCCTCCCCCTCGAAGTGCGCCACGATCGCCAGTACGGAGTCCTCGGCCCCCGAGACGACGACGGACGACGGGCCGTTGACCGCCGCGATGGACACGTCCTCGGCCAGGAGAGGCAGTACCTCGTCCTCGGTGGCCCGGATCGCGGCCATCGCACCGCCCGTGGGCAGGGCCTGCATGAGCCGACCGCGTGCCGCTACGAGCCGGCAGGCGTCCGGGAGGGAGAAGACCCCCGCGACATGGGCGGCCGCGATCTCGCCGACGGAGTGCCCCAGCAGCTGGTCGGGGCGCACGCCCCAGGACTCGACCAGCCGGAACAGGGCCACTTCGAGGGCGAACAGCCCGGCCTGGGCGTACGCGGTCTGGTTCAGCAGCTGCGCGTCCTCGCCCCAGACGACGTCCCGCAGGGGGCGGTCCAGGTGCTCGTCCAGCCCCGCGCACACCGCGTCGAAGGCCTCCGCGAACACCGGGTGACGGCCGTACAACTCCCGCCCCATGCCCAGGCGTTGCGAGCCCTGGCCCGAGAAGAGGAACGCGCGCTTGCCCGCACCCGAGCCCGCCGTGCCCTCCGCCACGATGTCCGCGTCGCTGCGGCCCTCGGCCAGTGCGGACAGGGAGCGCGGCAGGTCGTCGCGGTCGGTGGCCAGGACCACCGCGCGGTGGGCGAAGGCGGAGCGGCTCGTCGCCAGTGCGTACGCGATGTCCGTGAGCCGCAGCCCCGGATCGGCCTCCAGGTGGGAGAGCAGGCGGGCCGCCTGGGCGCGCAGGGCCGTCTCGCTCTTGCCGGACAGGAGCAGCGGCACCGGCCCGTCGGAGACGGCTGCTTGGGCCTCCGAAGCGACCGGCTCCGGCTCCGGCTCCGGCTCCGGCTCCGGCTCCGGCTGTTCCAGGATCACGTGCGCGTTCGTACCGCTGATCCCGAAGGAGGAGATGCCCGCGCGGCGCGGTCCCTCCCCCTGCGGCCACTCGGCCGCAGAGGTCAGCAGTTCGACGGCGCCCGCCGACCAGTCCACCCGCGACGACGGCACGTCCGCGTGCAGCGTGCGCGGCAACTCGCCGTGGCGCATCGCCATGACCATCTTGATGACGCCCGCGACACCCGAAGCGGCCTGTGCGTGACCGATGTTGGACTTCACCGAGCCCAGCAGCAGCGGCCGGTCCTGCGCACGGTCCCGGCCATAGGTGGCCAGCAGCGCCTGCGCCTCGATCGGGTCGCCCAGCGTCGTGCCCGTACCGTGCGCCTCCACCGCGTCCACATCGGCGGCCGACAGACCGGCACTGGCCAGCGCCTGCCGGATCACCCGCTGCTGCGAGGGACCGTTCGGCGCCGTCAGACCGTTGGACGCACCGTCCTGGTTCACGGCGCTGCCGCGCACGGTCGCCAGGACCCGGTGCCCGTTGCGGCGCGCGTCCGACAGACGCTCCAGTACGAGGATGCCCGCGCCCTCGCCCCAGCCGACGCCGTCCGCCGCATCGCCGAACGCCTTGCAGCGGCCGTCGGCAGAGAGCCCGCCCTGGCGGGTGAACTCCACGAAGGTCAGCGGGGTGGACATCACCGTCACACCGCCGGCGAGCGCGAGAGAGCACTCGCCGGAGCGCAGGGCCTGTGCCGCCAGGTGCAGGGCGACCAGCGACGAGGAGCACGCGGTGTCCACGGTCACGGCGGGGCCTTCGAAGCCGAAGGTGTACGACACCCGGCCCGAGGCCACGCTGCCCGCGCTGCCGCTGCCCTGGTAGCCCTCGAACTCGCGCCCGGAGAGCAGCTGCGCGTAGTCGTGGTACATCACGCCCGCGAAGACGCCCGTCCGGCTGCCCCGCAGCGACGCCGGATCGATGCCCGTCCGCTCGATGGCCTCCCAGGTCGTCTCCAGCAGCAGCCGCTGCTGGGCGTCGGTGGTCAGCGCCTCGCGGGGGCTCATCCCGAAGAACTCGGGGTCGAACTCCGCCGCGTCGTGGAGGAATCCGCCGGAGCGGGTGGCGATGGCGCCCTCGCGGTCGGGGTCGTAGGTGTCGTCGATCTCCCAGCCACGGTCGGCCGGGAAGTCGGAGACTGCGTCCACCCCGTCCGACACCAGCCGCCACAGGTCCTCGGGCGAGGCGACCCCGCCCGGGTAGCGGCAGCTCATCCCGACGATGACGACCGGGTCGTCCGTCAAAGGCGGCAGGGACGGGAGGGCACTCGCGGGTGCCTCCGCCTGCGCGCCGAACAGCTCGCCCAGGAGGTGGCCCGCCAGGGCGTCGGCCGTCGGGTAGTCGAACACGGTCGTCGCCGGGAGCCGCAGCCCGGTGGCCTTGCCCAGCAGATTGCGGAGTTCGATGGCGGTCAGGGAGTCGAAGCCGAGGTCCTGGAAGGCCCGCTCAGGGTCGACCGTCTCCGGGCTCGCGTGCCCCAGGACCACCGCCACCTGGGCGCGTACGACATCGAGCAGCGCCTCGCGCCGCTCCGCCGTGGACAGCCCGGCCAGGCGCTGCACGATGCCGGATGCCGCGACGGCACCGGTCCGGTGGGTCCGCGTACGGATCAGGCCGCGCAGCAGCGGCTGCGGCTCGCCCTGGGCCCGCAGCGTCGCCAGGTCCAGGCGGACCGGCAG
>NZ_JBSIBZ010000017.1:0-123497 GCF_058245575.1 Streptomyces sp. UF-297
CATCCCGGCTGCTCGACAACTCCCGCAACTCGGCGGCCTGTTCCACGGAGAGCTCCATGTCAGTAGCAACGAGTCACGCAAGATCAAGTAACGCCGACGGGATCACGAAACACTAGGCCGTGTTTTAGAAGTCGCTGACCTGCCTGGTTGGCCGTCCGGGGAAGTCGCGGGCGGTCATCCAGATGGTGAGGTCGCGGGCGATGTCGTTGATGTTGGTCGCCGTGGTGACCTCGTGCTCATCGCGGGTGGTGTCACGGCGGACGATCTCGTAGCCGCCTTCGTCCAGGACGGCCACGGAGGCGAACCAAACGGGGTCGTCCTCGTCGGGCTGGACGACGACGAAGGTGTTGTCGGAGTCGTTGAGGTCGCTGATCATCATGAACAGCGCGTCCTCGGAGGGGTCGTCGATGCGGTCGCCGTTCTCGCTGTCGGCGCCGTAGTACTGAGCCCCCATCGTTGCCTTCCCCTCGCTGTCGACCCGGGTCGCGGTCAGCATGGCACGTGGAACCGACAGCTCAGGCCGGTCACAGCCATTCGCCGATCGCGGCGATCAGGACGGTGGCTTCGAAGCGGACGGCGAGTTTGTCGAACCGGGTGGCGACCGCCCGGTTGCGCTTGAGCCGGTTGATCCCGCACTCGACCGCGTGCCGGGCCTTGTAGTCCTCGCGGTCGAAGGCAGGAGGCCGCCCGCCGGCCTTCCCGCGCCGTTTGCGGTGGGCGGCCTGGTCGGCAGGCTCCGGGATCGTGCAGCGGATTCCGCGCTTTCGCAGGTAGGCCCGGTTGGCGCGGGAGGAGTACGCCTTGTCACCCCGCACTCGAAGCGGGCGGACACGGGGCCGGCCAGGTCCGGTGCGGGGCACCCGGATGCCTTCCAGGACGGCTGCGAACTGAGGACTGTCACCGCGCTGACCTGCGGTGACCAGCAGAGACAGCGGCCGCTGGCCTTGCTCGCAGGCCAGGTGGATCTTGGTGGTGAAGCCTCCCCGGGACCGGCCCAGGCCGTGGTCGTCGGGCTCGGTGCGGGTTCCGCCCGGCGGTTCGTTCCGAGCCTGGCCGTCGCGGCGGGCGCCTGCGGCGTGCTGATGGGCCCGGCAGATCGTGGAGTCGACGTTGACCTCCCACGTGATCAGCCCGGCCGCGTCCGCCCGGACCTGCAGCCGGGTCAGCAGTTCAGGCCAGGTGCCGTCACGCTGCCAGCGGCGGAAGAGTCCGTAGACCGTCTGCCACGGCCCGTACTCCGACGGCAGGTCCCGCCACGGAGCACCGGTCCGCACCCGCCACCGGATCCCGTCGATCAGCTTCCGCCTGCCTAAAGACGGCCGCCCCAGCACCGCGACCGGCAACAGCGGCTTCAGCACAGCCCACTGATCGTCAGAAAGATCCCCTCGTCCCACACCGAGATCATCGCGATGCGGGACGAGAAGCGGAGCCGACTTTCAAAACACGGCCTAGGCGACCCCGTCGCCCGAGTCGGCAGCCAGCTGGTCGGGGAACTCCAGGGCGGCGTCAGGGCTTTCCTTGATCTCCTCTAGGACGTCCGTCGGCACGTCGCGCGGTCGGTTCGCCGAGGTGCGCAGCGTCCGCACGTCGCCGTACACGCCCTCGATCCCCCGGATGAACCTACGCCGCAGACGCAGCACGCGGTAGAACGGCGTCACCTGCTTGCCGAGCAGCTCCAGTTCCAGTCCTGAGGAACGGGCGCCGCGCACACCGGCCGCGAGGTCGGCCAGTGCGGCCGGGGCTTCGCCGAGGGCGGCCTGCGCGTGCATCTCGATCAGGGCACCCTTCTCGCCCGCGAGGAGCACGGTGCCGGAATGGGCCGTTACGAGGTGGCTGATCACGTACCAGTCGAGTTCCCAAGTGCCTGCCCAGTAGCGTTTGATCAGTTCCCTGGCCAGGAGCGGCTGGTCCGCCAGACGGTGCTCGGTCAGCCCTCGGTAGGCGACCAGCAGAGCGTTCTCGCGGGAGAACTCGACCAGGGCACCCGCCTGGGCGTCAGCCAACGTGGCGAACGGCTCACCCACCTGTCCCGCCAACTTGTAAGTCACGCTGACCCCGCCCCTGGTGCGCCAGGTCAGCTCGTCCCGGGTGGTGGGAGCGACCTGGGGCGTGGCGATGCCGATCTCGTCGAGACTACTGATCGGTACGAGCCCCGGACCCTGGACGGTACCGACGTCGCCTAGCCGGTACCGCGCCGAGGGGTGCCAGGTTACCCAGTAGCCGTTACCCCAGACGCCAGACAGCGCGCGGATGAAGAGGCGGGAGGGATCGGGCATCAGTCGACTCCATAGTGTTGGAAGCAGTCGGTGTACACGCTGTCCGCGAATGGTGGGTCGAAGGGCGGCAGATCCCCCGTGCCCAGCAGGGTGACCGCTTCCGCACGGCTGATCGAGGCAAGCCTCTGCCGTGCCGCGGCCAGTGCGGCGGAGGGTGCCGTGTGCGACATGGAGGACGTGGTGTGGAAAGCGTTCATGAGCAATGCCGCTGCCGCGTCGTGCGCCGGCCACAGTGACGCGATGACATTGCGAGCCCCAGCGGTCAGGAACGCGCCCGGCAAGCTGGTGAACTCGCTGGCCGCGTGATGCCGGGGCAGCCCGGAGTCACAAGCTGAGAGCACCACCAGTACGCAGTGCGGCAAGAGCAGCCGACCGGTGATCTGAGCGGCGGTGAACAACTCGAGGCCTGCTCTGCGCTGTTCCTCGCTGGCCCCCAATGGATCCGGAACCGGCGACGGGCTGACCTCAAGCCCGGAACGGTAGGCGCTGTCGGGGTAGAAGTGACCGTGGCACGCGAAGTGGATCCGGCCCGCGCCGGGCAGGGCAGCGAGCAGAGCCTCGGTCTCGGGCGGGCACGGCTGGTAGCCCAGTGACTCGGGGATGTCCCGGGCCGTGTGGCGAAGGGTGCGCGAAGGGTCGGAGACTGAGATCCACGGCCGTCTGCCGTCGCGGCGTCGCGCCCGCAGCAGGGGCAGTGCGCCCGGGGTTGGCAGCACACTCACGGCGCAGCCCGGCAGCAGGCTCGCCAGGCGCCAATACGGAAGCTGGAGTAGCTCGTTCTCCGGGCTCACGAACAGCCGCACAGCAGGCTTGGAGCGAACCTCTCCCACGGCCCCGGCGATCGCGGCGAACAGCCCTTCGTCGAGCCGGGATACGCTCTCCGCTGCCAGGGTGCGGGTCTCGTAAAGATCGTCGGGGTGCGCGTTGAGGTACTCCCGACGTACCCGTTGCAGGCGCACCAAGGCACGGCGTCGCGTCCGGTCGCCCCACTTGAACAGTCGGGCCGTGGTGCTGCCGTCACTGGTGAGACAAGTGATCGTCACAGCTTCGGGTACCGCTAGGAGATCGACTAGGACCTCCCCGGGGGCGAGTGCGTCGGCCAGTTCCTCGGCGGGCACCGGATCAGCGTTCACACGAAGTGATGTTCCCGCTCCGCCGGCGACTCGCTCCAGTTCGATCGCGGCGCGCTTGCGCTCTGCGATCGGCTCGGCCAGGCCCTTGAACTCGGCGGCGGCGAGCTGAAGGGCGGCCTCGGCCGCGCGCAGCCGGAGAACCGCGGACACCAGCCTCTGATTCGCGCTGTCCTCCACGACCTCACCGACGCGCAGTGCCTCGGTCATGGTGACGGCCCGAGCCCGCTGCCCCAACTCGAGCAAAGAGCGCGGTCGCGAGGGCAACTCCGCCACACTGTCGCGTCTGTCGACCGGCTTATCCACCTGGTGTAGCACGGCGGTCACGAATACTTCCGCGTCATACGCCTCGGACAGCGCCACGGCGACGCTCTGACGCAGCTCGATGGTGGTGGCCTCGGCACGCAACTGCTCACCAAGCTTGATGGCCGGGGTCAGTTCCGCCAGTGCTTGGTGGGCCAGAGTCTGGTAGATCAGGTTGCGTACCAGGTCGATGCGGAAGCGCACGACGCGCAGTGTGTCGCCGTTGCGCTCCGCCGCCAGGACGGCGGTCCGCAGAGCGACTTCAGCCTGTACCCGGTTGCCGGAGAGTTTGTGGGCGATCCCAAGGGCGTGGCGGGCGTCGGCCTCGTACGCGGGTTGGTGGAGCCGGCGTGCCTCGGCGATACACGTTCTGAGCAGGGGCACCGCCTCGGCGGCACGCTCCGGTTGCCGCTGGATGATCACCGAAGCACGCCGCCAGGCCCATCCCTTGTCGTCCCGGTCGTCCACCCCGCACGCGAACTCGCCCCGCCACTCGGTTGCCCAGTCGTGGCGGCCGAGTCGCTCGGCCTCCGCTGCTGCCTGCTCAACCATCCGCGTGCTCCGCTCCCGGTCACCGAGGAATTCCCAGGTGCGTCCGGATTCCCTCAACATCCGGGCGGCCAGGGCGGAGTCACCCGCCGAGAACGCGAGTTCCCGGGCTTCTTCGAGCACCTCAAGGGTCTCTTCGAACAGACCTGCCTGCCGAGCGATCAAGGCGTGTTGGTAGGCAAACGTCACCAGGGAGTACATGGGACCCTCGTCGTGCGCCCGTACCGTGCCACGGATGCGGCGGGCCACCCGTACGATGTCCAGGGCGGTTCTTGCGTCACCGCTCTCGGCCGTTACATCCGCCTGGCCAATGAGAGCCATACTGAGGTCCACAGGGCTGCCCAGCCGCTCCGCCTCCGCGACGACGGGGGGACAGTCGCGCCGGAACTCCTCGTGCCGACTCATCAAGGCAAGGGCGTGTAGCCGAAGCCGACGAGCCCTGAGCCTTATCGGCTCATCGGCCTCCAACTGGCTCACGGCCCGCTCGAGGAAGTCGAACGCGGGCACTGGGGCGTCGAGTGTGATGAGCCGCAGAGCGCCTTCCGTCAGTAGGTATCCGCGGGTCTCGGCGGGAAACAATGCCGCAGCCGCGACGCCGAGTTCGGTCATGGTCGTGGCGCGCAGCACGGTAGAGGCCGCTCCGATGCGGGACATGAGCTCCATGAGCTCCTGCCGCCGGGCTTCGTGGAAGAACAGGTCGTAGTCCGCGGAATCGCCCTCAAGCTGCAGTTGTGCCTCGGGCAGTGACAGCCGTCCCTCTAGTACGTCTGCCACCACCCGGGCCACTGTGGCGCCCTCACCGGCCATGGCCGAAGTCCTCCGGTAACTGCTCGACGAGGTAGGTGATTCGGGCCATGAAAGCGGGAGGAAGAGGAGCGAACAGCTCGGCGCACACCTCGTCGGGGTCGTCGCCGAGCGCCTCGGCCAGCGTCCTTGTGGCGTACATGCTCCACGTGGCGAGGGTGACGAGGTTGTCCTCGTCCAAATCCAACCGGCCCTCGGAGCAGGCGTGGGTCGGCGCCAGGCACGCCAGCCACATGAACAGCGATCCGCTGTCCTGCGGTTTGAAGTAGTAGGGCAGATACGGCATCTGGTCGCAGAGTTGCTCCACGTAGGCACGGATCTCGGGAATCTCCCACACCTCGCGGGGGTCGGAGTCTGGAACGTCGAAGGTGACCACAAACCTGCCCCGCAGCTTCCTGAGCTCGGAAATCCGCTCGGGCCCTGCCCCCTGCGCGCGATGGGAGAACGTGACGACAAAGGGATAGACATCACCAGCCTCAACACGATCGAAGGGAACCGGGAACAGAAGTGGCTTCTCGTCCAGCGTTTCCGGGTCCTGCTCCGGAAGGATCATCTCGGGTTGGCGGACTGTGATCCCTGCAGCGTCGAGCTCTGTCTCTACCCATTCCGTCAACGTGTCGTCATGGAACTCCGCGTCATAAAGCGCGGAGACAACGACGGCTAGTTGGGCGTAGGCGTGCCAGGTGCCGGTGCGCGCCCTGGCCTTGTCGACCAGATGCCGACAGGCCGAGGCAGCCCGTTCGGGTTCTGAGGCGACCAGCTCTCGGAACGCCTCGATGTTCATCTGCTGAGTGCCGTCCCCCATGGGAACCGCGAGGGCTTCGATCCGTTCCAGGGCCGCGGTGAGAGCTTGTTCCTCGGCACTCGGTTCCTGGGAGTCATGGCCCTCGGAACGCTGCGCAGCTGCCTTTTCGCACATGCCCGACCCCTGTTCCGGACACGGATGACATGGCGCACGTCACCCTGCTGGAATCGTACGGTTGGTCTTCGACCATCGTGGCTGTCTTTCGGGGAGTATGCGAGGGGATGACCTCGAGGTGCAGATCGAGGTGTCGCGGGCGTGGCAGCACGGCTCGGCTCCTCTTGACGGCGTTGTGCTCACTGGTCCCCGGTCTCGTCGGGCAGGTGGACGTCTTCCCAGGCCACGCGGCGCATGTTCGCGGGGGCGGTGCCGACGTCGCCTCGGGCCTGCACGGCGGCTGCCAGTGCACCGCGCAGATCGGCGAGTTCGACGACGCGCCGTTCGCCCCGACGGGCCACAGCTGCTGCGGCCGCCGCCATGATGATGTTCACGATGTCGCCGCCGGCCATGCCCTCGGATTCGGCCGCCAGAAGGTCAACGGTGACCTCGGGGTGCAGTGGCATCTCCTCGGGGATCAGTTTCTTCCACAGTTCGCGACGTGTGGCGAGGTCGGGGAGGTCTAGCCGGACATGTGCCAGGATCCGCCGGACGAACGCCACGTCGTAGTTCTCCGGGGAGTTGCTCGTAAAGACGGACACCCCGGTGAAGTGGTCGAGCTCGGTTAGCATCACCGAGCGGGAGACGTTGATGCTGTGGTCGGCGCTTTGGGTGACTGTGCTCAGGCGCCGTCCCAAGATGGAGTCCGCCTCATCGAAGATGAGTACAGCCCCGTGCCGACGGGCCGTGGTGAAGCAGCGCACGATGTTCTTCGGTGTCTCCCCCACGTAGCGGGATTCGATCTGGGCGTAGTTCACGCGGAGGTACGGTCGGCCGACACTGTGGGCAATCGCCTCCGCACATGCGGACTTACCCGTTCCGGGAGGGCCGTAGAGATTCACCACCGCCCCGCCGCGATGAGGGGAAATCCTGGCCAGATTCCACTCCTTGAACAGCACGTCCCGGTGTGAGACCAGATTCAGCGCGGTCTGGACTCGTGCGCGCACCACATCGGCGAGCACCAGATCGTCGAAGGTGTACACCGACTCCTCCACACGGAAGTCGACCGTCTCCGCCGACGTCCCGGAAGCCTCAGGTCCTTCGCTGGCGCGCCCGGCGCGTTCGGCATCAGCCGCCGGCGATGCGGACGGTCCCTCGGCATCCGTGAAGGCCCAGCGCAGCGGCACCGTATTACGCCCCTGCTTCATATTTCTGCCCCCCGTCTCAGCGTGAGCTCAACTTGCCAGGACCCAGCGGCGGCAGATCACTTGGGTGTCCTGGCGAATGAACTCACGGCGCACACTCGCGGGGATGTCATCCCAGCTGGTGGCGGTTTCGGCCTGAAGGGTGATGCCTTGATGCCCGAAGGCGCAGCGGACGACAGTGCGCGCATCGGATCGACCGGTCGGGGGCCTGTTGAATTCGACATCGACTTCGCGCACCGCTGCCCGCAGCCGGGAGCGCAGCGCGGGTGATCCGGCCCCGAGAACGGCAGCCCGGATGTCGTCGCTGTGTGTGTCGGTACGGGCTGCCCACTCCTCGGCCATGGCCTTCAGCACGATGGAGGTGACAGCGTCTTCCTGCGGGCCAGAGGGCCGCCGCAACCGCTGCCATAAGACAAGAACCCCTACCACCGCCACACCGATGGCTGTCCACCGCCATATTGACATGTGTCTGCTTCCTTCTCTCGCCGGTGTGCCGGTCATTCTTCGAGCTCTTGATCACGCGTCTCGGTCACATCGATGCGATAGCTGTTCCCTTCGCCCTTCAGTAAGGCATTACGGTATTTATCGGGAAGTTGATCCCACGGGACCACTGCCTCCTCCTTTAGCAGTATGGCCGACGCACCCGGCTCCAGGGACTTCCTGATCAACGCAGTCATCCGCCGGATATAGGTGTTCGGGACGATCCCTTGCTCGAACTCGACGATTTGTTCGAGGAGGTGGGGGCGCAGCCTATTCCAGGCTTTCTTCACTCTGTTACGGATCTCGACGGCCTGATTGTCCAGTTCAGCAAATGCTGCTGCTGCCGCATCGGAGAGCCAGGGAAGATGATCAGACAGCCAGGGGAAGAGCTGATCCTTGGCCCAGGTCATGATCCGATTCCACATCGCCACCCCGAGCCCGAGGGCGATGAGCACCCAGATGAAGAAGGGCATCAGGCCCTCCCCACCGGGAGCGTCAGGGTGACGCCGTCATTGCCCTCGCGGATGATCCGCGCACGCGCTTCCTCCGGCACGTCGTCCCAGGTGATGTCTTGCTCGATCCGTTTGCGACGCACCTTCTCTCGATCGGCGTCGTACAGCACCTTAATGATGCGTGCACCCCTCGCACCGGGCCGTACGCGGTATTCGACGGTGACTGCGACCAGCTCGCGGTGCAGTGCCTCGATGACTGCGGCTCTTGGCTCGGGAAGGCCGGACGGCCCGTGCGGTTCACCGCATATCTCGACCAGCGCGCTGAAGATCTCGGTTGGCGGCTGCCCCAGGATGGGCGCGCACTCCTCAGCAAGAATCCCGTACACGACGACCGAGTCGGACTCTGGGGGACCCTCCAGCGCCGCGATCGCTACGTCCATCATCTTCAGGACCTGGCGGAGGACGATCTTTTCGACGAGCCCCCGATCCGCCCCAGATTTCTTCAGTGCCGCTCTGTCTGCTATCTCCCGCAGCGCTTTCTCGATCATCTCGCGCGCGGATCGCAGCATTTCTTCCACGATGGTGTCGGACATGCACGCCCCCCTGCGTGATCGCATGTGCATAACTACACATTAGATGAGTGGCGCCTATTAGTGCATCACCATGAAAGGAACCGAAAGAAGGGTCGCCTTATTTGATCGAAAGAGGTGCGCAATTCTCCATTTGCTTGCTCGATGTTCCGTGCCGCGAGGTTCGCCACGACGCTGACCGCCGCTCTTACGCAGAGGCCGGCAGGGACGTGCGGAGTCAGACTGCGTCTGTCGGGTTGCCGCGGCGCTTGGGTACGGGAAGAGCCACTCCCCTTTTGTACCTGGTTGAGATGAGCGATGTCTGTCTCGGATTCGCCGAGCATCAGGCGCTGCCGCCGGGTTGGGTGGTCGGACGTGTCGCATCCAGATTCGCGGTCACCGAAGCGGTCACCGCGGTAGGCCTTGGTGTGTTGGGCTGCGGGCCGGTTGAGCAGCTCTTTACCGGCGGGCCAGCGCTGCGGGGTCGAACTGGATCGGGAACGGTTCGTCGATCCTGGCGACGGCCCCTGCGAGGAGGGGCGGGAGGTCGTTGTACGTGCCGTTCTCCAGGTGCCCGATGAGCACCCTGGGGGCGGGGTCCAGTTCGACGCGCCAGTAGTGGGGGATGCGGGCTGCGGCGTAGAGGGAAGGCTTGAGTTTGCGGTCGGTGATCCGGGTGGACGGTGAGGCGATCTCGATAACGGCGAGGACGTCGTGCGCGGCGATCGCTACGCCTGCTTCTTCGGCGGCGGCCGCGTCGACCACGGCCAGGTCGGGGATGAGCAGCCCGTCCGGGACGATGACGTTGATGGCTTCGAACACCTCGACGTCGGCGCCGGCGGCATCGGCGGCCTGTTCGAGGAGATTGTGCAGCCGGTGTGAGGCGCGCTGGTGGGGCAGGCCGGGGGCGGGGCTCATCATGAGCTGGCCTCCCACGAGCTCGACGCGCTGATTCGCGTCCTCGGGCAGGGCCAAGACCTGCTCCAGGGTCCATGGCCCGGCGTGCTGATAGGCAACGCTCACGTCCTTCCGCCTCCTCCCGACCGGGGTCCTCCCAGTGTGGCCTGCTGGGAGGCCGGATGTCTCCTGCGGAAGCGGCAAGGATTATCGAGGCTCTACTCCTGCCGAGCGCTCGTAGCGGTTGGCGGCGGTAGTGGACGGTCGCCGGGCGGGAAGCCTCCTGTGGGATCTATGGGACCCGATCCCACAGGAGGACGCGGTGCGAGGCCCGATTTTTCAAGGGATGCAGTGTCCATCCGGCGTACGCGTGTTGCACGCGCAACACCACCGTGCTGTACGTGCAACACGCAAAACACCCCTCCGACCGCGTTTCCGCAGGTCGGAGGGGTGTTACAAGCGGTAGCGGTGGGATTTGAACCCACGGTGACGGGTTACGCCACACTCGCTTTCGAGGCGAGCTCCTTCGGCCGCTCGGACACGCTACCGAGACAGAGCCTAGCCCATGAGGGGCCGTGCTCCGAAATCGGTTCCCGGGACCGGCTGCATCAGCGGTCCCGGAAGAAGTCGGTCAGGAGGCGGGCGCAGTCCTCGGTGAGGACTCCGGTGATCACTTCGGGGCGGTGGTTGAGGCGGCGGTCGCGTACGACGTCCCACAGGGAGCCGACCGCGCCGGCCTTCTCGTCCGCCGCGCCGTAGACGACCCGGTCCACCCGGGAGAGCACGATCGCGCCCGCGCACATCGTGCACGGCTCCAGGGTCACCACGAGGGTGCAGCCCGTCAGCCGCCATTCCCCGATCTTGCTCGCCGCCTCGCGGATGGCGAGGACCTCGGCGTGCGCCGTCGGGTCGCCGCTCGCCTCGCGTTCGTTGCGGCCGGTGCCGATCACCGTGCCGTCCGCGGACAGCACGACGGCGCCCACCGGGACATCACCGGTCCCGGGGGCGCGTACGGCCTCGTCCAGCGCCCGTCGCATGGGCGCGCGCCAGGGGTCGCGCAAAGGGTCTGTCATGCCTCAAGTGTCGGTGACGGGCGCTACCTCACGGCCTCCAGCACGTCCGTGCAGCCCAGGGCGTCGGCGATCTCGGACAGCGCGTCGCCGTCCAGGGTGAGCAACTCCCGCTCGTCGACGCCGAGGTCGCCGAGCAGCGCCGGGTCGCCGATCGGGCCGTGCGGTACGACGGCCCCGGCGTCGCCCGCCGCCTCCTGTTCGTCCTCCTGCTCCTCTGGTTCACCGTCCTCGGTGCCGTCCAGGTCCAGGCTGTCGAGTTCGTCCGCGTCGTCCTCGTCGCGGCCGAGCAGCACGTCGGTCAGCATCGCGCCGTACGAGCTGCGCGAGGCGGCCGCGCCGTTGGAGACGAAGACGCGCGGGTCGTCCTCGCCGTCCACCCGGACGACACCGAACCACGTGCCCTCCTGCTCGATGAGGGCGACCACCGTGTCGTCGTCCACCGCCGCCTCTCGGGCCAGGTCGGCCAGATCGGTCAGGGTTTCCACATCGTCGAGCTCTGTATCGCTCGCTTCCCACCCGTCTTCGGTGCGCGCGAGCAGTGCGGCGAAGTACACCGTGACTCTCCCACTGGTCATAGGCGTGCCGGGCCGGGCGGGGCGACGCTTTCACGCCGCAGGTCCCCGCCCCATCGGAATCGTGGCAGAAACAACGCGATCGCGCGGGGTCTTCGGCGCTGCGTCGTGACGAGGATGCGAGAGATGTCGCTCACGTCCGCTTCGGGGCGGGGCCGGCGGGGCTACCAGCGGAACGTACGCATCCTCATGGCCTGCCGCATCCGCGCGGCCCGCGCCCGGCGCGGCTGCACCCGGTCGCGCAGTTCCTTGGCCTCGTTCAGCTCGCGGAGGAACTGGGCGCGCCGCCTTCGGCGTGCCGCGTCGCTCTCGCCCTCCCTGGCGCCGCCCAGAGAGCCGGAGGAGCGGGCGGCGGGGCTGCTTTTTCCGCCGTTGTTGCTGCTCTTGCCGGTGCCTGTGCCGGTATCGGCATCGGTGCCGGTGTTGTCGGGGTGATCTTCGGGCCGGTCCTCGTGCTTGTTCTTGCCGGGCACGTTGCGTACACCACCTCGGGCCGCGGTTCTCACCCGGCGCCGACGCGACAGACCGGGCGTATGTGCCCACTTTCCCCCGAATCGGTGGTTCGATGCGAATCCTTCGACGGGGCGTCGGCCGGTGTCGCGCGCGGCCGGGCGGACGCCGGGGGTCCCGCGCTCGCTTACTGTGGATGTCATGCGGATCCACGTCGTCGACCACCCGCTGGTGGCGCACAAACTCACCACGCTGCGCGACAAGCGCACCGACTCCCCGACCTTCCGGCGTCTGTCCGACGAGCTGGTCACCCTGCTCGCGTACGAGGCCACCCGCGATGTGCGCACCGAGCAGGTCGACATCGAGACCCCGGTGACGGCGACCACCGGCGTCCGTCTCTCCCACCCGCGCCCCCTGGTCGTACCGATCCTGCGGGCGGGCCTGGGCATGCTCGAGGGCATGGTGCGCCTGCTGCCGACCGCCGAGGTGGGCTTCATGGGCATGGTGCGCAACGAGGAGACGTACGAGGCGCACACCTACGCCACCCGCATGCCGGAGGACCTCTCCGGCCGCCAGGTCTACGTCGTGGACCCGATGCTGGCCACCGGCGGCACGCTGGTCGCGGCCATCCGCGAGCTGATCGACCGCGGTGCGGACGACGTCACCGCGCTGTGCCTGCTGGCCGCGCCCGAGGGCGTGGAGCTGATGGAGCGCGAGCTGGCCGGGACGCCGGTCACGGTCGTCACCGCCGCCGTCGACGAGCGCCTGAACGCCGACCGCTACATCGTCCCGGGCCTGGGCGACGCGGGTGACCGGATGTACGGCACGGCGGGCTGAATCCCGTAGTACGACACAGGGCGGGCCGTTTCCGGCACAGGAAACGGCCCGCCCTCCTTCGTGGAATTTCTCAGCAGCGCTTCGCCGACGGCGCGGGGGACGGCTTGGCCGCCTCGGCCAGGGCCTTCTGGGCGTCCTGGGCCGGGGTGAGTGTCTTGAACCGATCGCCGATGATCAGGTCGACATCGGCGCCCTTGCGGGCGTCGGTCTTGTGCTCGGCGCCCGCGAGCTGGGTGGCCAGCACCTTCAGGGACCCGTCGGCCGCCGGGGCGCCCAGCAGCATGCCGGCGCCCTTGACCTTCTTGTCGTACGCGGCGGGGGCGTTGCCCACCTTGCCGATCTTGAAGCCGCGCTTCTTCAGCTCGTCCGCCGTCTCCTTGGCCAGGCCGCCGCGCGGCGTGGCGTTGTAGACGTTGACGGTCAGGGCGGAGGGCTGGGGCAGCGGCTTGCCGTCGGTTCGGCCGCCGTCCTTGCCGCTCTGCCCGTCCTTGCCGTTCGCGCAGTTGTGTTTGTCCTGGGAGGCGTGGGCCGAGGTGGCCTGGTTGCCGCTGAAGACGTCGATGAGCTGCAGGGTGCCCCAGCCGCCCAGCCCCAGGACACCGGCCGCGGCGATCGCCACGAGGGCGATGCGGCGGCGGTGGCGGGGACGGCGCATCCTCGGGTACCTGTCGCCCGTGATGCGGTTCTTCTTACCGCCCATGCCGGGGGGCGTCAGCATGCTCATAAATGCAGCGTAGTGCCGCTCGCGGCGCATGCCTACTAGATGATCAATGCGTGGCGCGTGAGCCAACCCAAAAGGGCCAATACGGACCTGACGTTACGTCAGATCCGCTCGGGACTTCGGGGTCAGCCCAGTTCGAGGACGCGGGCGTGCAGCACCTGGCGCTGCTGGAGCGCGGCGCGCACGGCGCGGTGCAGCCCGTCCTCCAGATACAGATCGCCCTGCCACTTCACGACGTGGGCGAACAGGTCGCCGTAGAACGTCGAGTCCTCCGCGAGCAGCGTCTCCAGGTCGAGCTGCTGCTTGGTGGTCACCAACTGGTCAAGGCGTACCGGGCGCGGGGCGACATCCGCCCACTGGCGGGTGCTCTCCCGGCCGTGGTCGGGGTACGGCCGCCCATTTCCGATGCGCTTGAAGATCACACGGAAAGCCTACCGGGCCAGCGGCTCCGGGCGCAGCCATGCCGCCGGAGTGCGAAGGTGACAAACAGCCGCATACCAGGAGCGATGCATGAGTCAGAGCCCCGCGTCCGACGACACTGTCACCCAGATCGCCCAGGGGTACGCCTTCACGGGGCCCGCGCTCGACCTCGGTGCGCTCCTGTGGGGCGGCACCTGCCACCCCGGCGCCCCCGTACGCGTCCCCTTGGCCGTACTGAACCGGCACGGCCTGGTCGCGGGCGCCACCGGCACCGGCAAGACCAAGACGCTGCAGCTCATCGCGGAGCAGCTCTCGGCGGGCGGGGTGCCGGTCTTCCTCGCCGACATCAAGGGGGACGTGTCGGGCATCTCGGCCCCGGGCGAGGAGAACGCGAAAGTGGCGCAGCGGGCGGGGGAGGTCGGCCAGAAATGGACGCCGGCCGCCTTTCCCGCGGAGTTCTACGCGCTGGGCGGCATCGGGCCCGGCATCCCGCTGCGCGCCACGGTCACCGACTTCGGGCCCGTACTGCTGGCGAAGGTGCTCGGGCTGAACCAGACGCAGGAGCAGTCGCTCGGGCTGATCTTCCACTACGCGGACGGCAAGGGGCTGGAGCTGGTCGACCTGAAGGACCTGCGGGCCGTGGTCACCTTCCTGACCTCCTCGGACGAGGGCAAGGCGGAGCTGAAGGGGATCGGCGGGCTGTCGACGCAGACCGCGGGGGTGATCCTGCGGTCGCTGACGGCCTTCGAGCAGCAGGGGGCGGGGCCGTTCTTCGGGGAGCCGGAGTTCGACACGGCGGAGCTGCTGCGCACCGCGCCGGACGGGCGGGGCGTGGTCTCCGTACTGGAGCTGCCCGCCGTGCAGGACAAGCCGCAGCTCTTCTCGACGTTCCTGATGTGGCTGCTGGCGGATCTCTTCCACGATCTGCCGGAGGTGGGAGATCTGGACCGGCCCAAGCTGGTGTTCTTCTTCGACGAGGCGCATCTGCTCTTCAAGGGCGCCTCGAAGGCGTTCCTGGAGTCGATCACCCAGACGGTGCGGCTGATTCGCTCGAAGGGGGTCGGGGTGTTCTTCGTGACGCAGACACCCAAAGACGTACCGGCCGATGTGCTGGCGCAGTTGGGCAACCGGGTGCAGCACGCGCTGCGGGCCTTCACGCCCGATGACGCCAAGGCGCTGAAGGCGACGGTGAAGACGTTCCCCCATTCCCCCTACGACCTTCAGGAGGTGCTGACGGGGCTGGGGACGGGCGAGGCGGTGATCACCGTGCTGAGCGAGAAGGGCGCGCCCACGCCGGTGGCGGCGACGCGGCTGCGGGCGCCGCAGTCCCTGATGGGGCCGGTCGAGGCGGGCGCGCTGGGGCGGGCGGTGGAGGCCTCGGGGCTGTACGCGCGTTACGCACAGGCTGTGGACAGGGAATCGGCGTACGAGAAGCTGACGGCGGCGCAGGCTGCGCCGCCCGCCGGACCGGCGCAGCCCCCGCCCGCCCGGGCGCCCGAGGCGGAGCCCTCGGTGGTCGAACAGGTCGTGGGCAGCGGCATGTTCAAGTCACTGGCGCGGTCGGTGGGGACGCAGCTGGGGCGGGAGATCACCCGGTCCCTCTTCGGAACGGCGCGGCGCAGGCGCTGAGTTCACCCGCCTCAGGTCCGGTCGCTCGCCGAGGGGGTGGGGCGGGCGGTGGATGCGGGTGGACTTGAGGGTGTGGTGCGGCTGGTGGGGGTGGCGGAGCGGGACGGTGCCGACGGCGGGCGGGCGGTGGGCGAGCCCGTACGGGGCGGGTTCGGGATGCCGGAGGGCGAGCGTTCGGAGCGGGGCGAGGAGGGGCTGGGGTCGGGCGGCGACGGCAGGGGCGGGGCCGGTACGGACGGCGACGGCAGGGGAGTGGTGGGCAGGGGCGTGGGCGGCGTGGCGGGGGAGGGGCGCGACGGGGCGCTGTCGGGGGCCAGGGCCAGGTAGCCCGCGGCGGCGGCCGCGGCGGTGGCGAGTCCGGCCAGGGGCAGGGCGAAGCGGCGCAGCAAGGAGCGGCGGCGGGACCCCGGCCGGGTGCCGGGGCCGGCGCCGGGCGGGGCGGCCGGGCGCAGGGTGTGCCCGGTGACCAGGTCGGCGCGGGCGGTGAAGGCGCGGCGCAGCCTGTCTTCGACGGGGCGTTCGCTCACGTCCGCGCCTCCAAGATCTTCTCCAGCGAGTCCAGCGCACGGCTGGCGATCGACTTCACCGCGCCGCGGCTGATGCCCAGCGTCTGGGCGATCTGCGCCTCGGACAGCTCGCTCCAGTAGCGCAGTACGAGCACCTCGCGCCGCCGGGTGGTCAACTTGCCCAGGGCGGCGAGGACTTCACGGTGCTCCTCGTCCAGCACGATCAGCTCTTCGGCGGAGGGGGCGTCGGCCTCGTACGGGGGCGTGTAGCCGCGGGCCGTACGGCGGCGGCGCAGCACCGAGCGGGAGGCGTTGACGACGGCGGTGCGCAGGTAGGCGAGGGCGTTGTCGACCTCGTCGAGCCGCTCGCCGTGGCGCTTGTAGAGCGCGGCGAAGGCGTCCTGGACGACGTCCTCGGCGGTGGAGCGGTCGTCCACCAGCAGGACGGCCATCCGGACCATGCTCAGCCGGTGGGCGTGGTAGAGCTCGCTGATGGTGGGGCGCGGGGCGTCGGGCGGCCCGTACGCGCTGCCCGGACCGTACGCGCTGCCCGGTGCGGAGCGGTGCGGGGTGTCGTACGAGTGCGGGGTGCTGCGGCGCAGCAGGCGTCGCCAGAGCCCCGGTGCGGCGGGGAGCCGCACCGGGGCTCCGGCGACGGTGGCGGTGTACTCCATCGGTTTCTCGGGCGGGGCCGGGCCTAGTTGGTGCGTCGGCGGCGCACCGCGTAGAGGGTGCCGCCGCCCGCGGCGACCAGGGCGGCCGCGCCGGCGCCCATGACGGCGGTGGTCGTGGAGGAGCCGGTCTTGGCGAGCTCCTTGTCCCCGCGCGCGGGCCCGGAGCCGGGCTTGCCGCCGGGGACGGAGACGGAGGGGGCGGGTTTGGCGCGGCCCTCACCCGGTACGGAGACGGAAGGGGCGGGCTTGGCGGACCCGCCACCCGGCACGGACGGGCTGGGCTGCGGGGCCCGCGAGGGGGCCGCCGTCGGCGGCTGGCTGGGCTTGGCGGGCGAGGTGGGGGACGCGCTGGGCCGCGGGGCGGTGTCACCGGCGTGTGCCGTCCCGGCGAGGGCCGGTACGGCGAGCGCGGTGAGCAGGGCGGCGACGGCGGCGCTGCGTATGCGGGTCGGCTTCACGTTCACGGTGGGCAACTCCACGTTCGGCGGTGCGGCGCCTGATGACGCCTTCACCCCGGACGACGTGCGAAGCGGGCCGGGGTTGCCGACGGGGCCGGATTTGTTTTCGGCTCGCCCGGGAGCCCCCCTGCTCGGTCCCGGACATCTTCGCTCAGGAGGACGACGGGGATGGCAGGGATGACGGGGACGACGGGAACTCGGCGTCGGTGAGGCGGACCAGCGCCTTGCCCGTGTTCGCGCCGCGCAGCATGCCCAGGAAGGCCGGTACGAGCCGGTCGAAGCCCTCGCTCACCGTCTCCTGCTGGACCACGCGGCCCGAGCGGATGTGCGGCACCAGGAAGGCCTCCAGCTCCTCCTGGACGTGGCGGTGGTCGCGTACGCGGACGGGTGCGGGGAGCTGGTGACGGGCCGAAGGGGTGCGGGGAGCTGGTGACGGGCGGTACGGGCGCGGGGGAGCGGGTGGCGGGCGCGGGCGCCTGTACCTGATGCTCGCCCGCGCCCCGCGTCCCGCGGGTCAGATCGTCGAGGCAGGTCAGATCGTCGAGGTGTCGATCACGAAGCGGTAGCGCACATCGCTGGCCAGCACGCGCTCGTACGCCTCGTTGATCTTGTCGGAGCTGATCACCTCGATGTCCGCGCCCAGCCCGTGCTCACCGCAGAAGTCCAGCATCTCCTGCGTCTCGGCAATGCCGCCGATCAGCGAGCCCGCGAAGGAGCGGCGCCCGGAGATCAGGGCGAAGGGCTGCACCGGCAGCGGCTGCTCGGGGACGCCGAGCTGGACCAGCGTGCCGTCGACCTTGAGCAGGCCCAGGTAGGCGTTGAGGTCGATGTTGGCCGAGACCGTGTTGACGATCAGGTCGAAGGTGCCCGCCAGCTGCTCGAAGGTGGCCGGGTCGGAGGTGGCGTGGAAGTGGTCCGCGCCCAGCCGCAGGCCGTCGTCCTTCTTGCGCAGGGACTGGCTCAGTACGGTCACCTCGGCGCCCATGGCGTGCGCGATCTTCACGCCCATGTGGCCCAGGCCGCCCAGGCCCACCACGGCGACCTTCTTGCCGGGGCCGGCCTTCCAGTGCGCCAGCGGCGAGTACAGGGTGATCCCGGCGCACAGCAGCGGGGCCGCGGCGTCCAGCGGGATGCTGTCCGGGATGCGCAGGGCGTAGTTCTCGTCGACGACCACGTGGGTGGAGTAGCCGCCGTAGGTGGGCTCGCCGTCCCGGCCGGTGTCGGCGTAGGTGTTGACGGTGCCCGGCTCGCCCGTGCAGTACTGCTCCAGGCCGGCCTTGCAGTTCTCGCACTCCCGGCAGGAGTCGACGAAGCAGCCGACGCCGACCCGGTCGCCGACCGCGTACTTCGTGACGCCCGGGCCGACCCGGGACACCACGCCCGCGATCTCGTGGCCCGGCACGATGGGGAACTGGCCGCCCTCGCCCCACTCGGCCCGCACGGTGTGGATGTCGGAGTGGCAGATGCCGGCGTACTTGATGTCGATGAGGATGTCGTGCTCGCCCAGTGCCCGGCGCGGGATGGTGATCTTCTCCAGCGGAGCCTTGGCGGCGGGTGCTGCGTACGCTGCGACGGTGGTGTGGGTCATGCCATCGAGCATGCGTGCAGGTGGGAGGCCTAGCCAGGTCTCCCTTGAACGTATGCACGCCGGTCCTACCACTGGCGGGACCACCTTGGGCCCCCTGTGGGCCGCTCCCAGCCCGCATACTGCGGATATGGACCAGCGCACCGAATTGAGCGAGTTCCTGCGCACCCGCCGTGCCCGGCTCCAGCCCGCCGATGTGGGCCTGCCCGACCACGGCGGGCGCCGCAGGGTGCCCGGGCTGCGCCGTGAGGAGCTGGCCCAGCTCGCCGGGGTCAGCGTCGCGTACTACATCCGCCTTGAGCAGGGCCGGGGACAGAACGTGTCCACGGCCGTACTCGACGCGATCGCGGACGCGCTGCGGCTGAACAAGGCCGAGCGGGACCACCTCACCCACCTCGTGCGGCCGGTGCCGCGGCGCAAGCGGACCATGGCCACCCGGCCGCAGCGGGTGCGCCCCGCCCTGCAGCAACTGCTCGACACCATGGAGAACGTCCCGGCCTACGTCGTCGGGCGGCGGCTGGACATCCTGGCCTGGAACCGGATGGCCTGCGCGCTGCTCGGCGACTTCGCCGCGCTGCCGCCCCAGCACCGCAACATGGCCTGGCAGGTCTTCCTCAACCCCAGCGCGCGAGAGCTGTACGAGGAGTGGGACCGTAAGGCGACCGACATCGTCTCCTACCTGCGCCTGGACGCCGGCTGCTACCCCGACGACCCCAAACTCTGCTCGCTGATCGGTGAACTCTCCCTCAAGAGCGAGGACTTCCGGCAGCTGTGGGCCGCGCACGACGTCCAGGACAAGGGCTTCGGCGTCAAGAAGCTGCACCATCCCCTGGTGGGCCCGCTGACCCTCTCGTACGAGACCATGTCGCTGCCCGCCGACCCCGGCCAGCAGCTGATTACCTACCACGCGGAGCCGGGGTCGCCCTCGGCGGAATCCCTGCGTCTGCTGGGCAGTTGGACCAGCGAGGCGGCGGTACGGGGGGAGCGGGCGCTGTAGGGGAACGTGTGCTGCCGGGGATCGCGTGTTGTCGGGGAGGGGCGGGCGCGCGAGGTGGTCGTACGGGAGGAACATGCGCTGTCGGGGAGACGTGAGCGGGTGCGCTCAGGTCTCCCGGCGGCGCCGTCGCTCCACCCGCAGCCCGAACCACGCCACGTACACCAGTGACGTGGCGACGATCGCCTCCGCCCACAGGAACGCGCCGTAGTCCAGCAGCGCGCCGACCGGCGGCGCTCCGGGCGCGGCGTTGCGGAAGCCGACCAGCGCGAACAGCGTCGCCGCCATCCAGCCCATCGCCTCCCACACCAGCCCGCGCCGCTGACGCACCATCAAAAGTGCTGCTCCCAGCACCGACAGGGCCAGTCCCCACATGCTCGCCATCATGAACCAGGCCAGGATGTACGTCCCGCGCGAGCGGCTCAGCTCCAGCCGCAGCTCGGCGGAGTGCGCGCCCGCGTCCTGCTCGGGCAGGCGGCGCACGGTCTCCCGGAAGGACTCCTCGACGCTGTGGAAGATCACCTGCGTCGGCACCGGGCGCCCGCCGGCCTCCACCGAGAACCCGATGTCGGTGGCGTAGCGGTCGTAGGGGTACTGCGCGACGGTCCCGCCCTCCAGCCCGTTGGTCAGGTCCCGGGTGGCGATCTGCTCGCCCGCCTTGTAGCGCAGCTGGCCCTGCGCGAGGGAGGAGGTGGTGACCGCCAGATCCGCGCTCGGCACCAGCGTGTCCTCGTCCTCGGCCAGCTTGCCGCGCGGCCGGGGCAGCACCCGCAGCACCGCATCGCGGGAGGCCGGGTCCACGCGCTGGAGGGTGACGGTGATGTCCACGCGGTCGGGCGCCTCGCGGTTCCCGAACCAGTAGACCGTCTCCCGGTGCCGCCGCTCCTGCCCGTACAGCCACACCACCGCCCCGAACAGCCCCGCCACCACCAGCACGACCACCAGACACCTCAGCACCCGCACGAGGCGGGACGGAGACGTGGAGGGGGCGGGTCGGAAATCCACCTCGGGGCCTGACTCCTGGCCTGACTCCTGGCCTGACTCCTGGCCCGATTCCGGGCCTGACTCCGGGTCTGACTCCGGGTCTGATTCCTGGCCCGACCCCTGGCCTGACCCCTGGCTCGGCTTCTGGCCTGGCTCCGGGCCTGCCTCCCGATCTGCCTCCCGGTCTGATTCCCGGCCTGATTTCTGCCCCGGCCCGGGAACCGGTTCCGGGTCCGGCGCCGCCGGTCCGCGTGAAGAGCGCATCCGCGGTATCGCAGCACGGTTGCGGGCCGTTGCCGTGCTGACGAGCCGACACTCCGCTGCCCGGCCCCGTCCATTCACCCACCAGGCCGTTTCCTGCCGCCGCCACCCGCACACCCGGGTTCACTGGAACCGCGCCGCGTTCCCCGCTCGTCCCCCCGACCATCTCCGTCCTCCCCTAGAGAGGTCACCCCCATGTCACCCCTCACCCCGCCCTCCCCCTCCTCCCCGTCCCCGTACGTCCCCGGCGAGGGCACCATCACCTTCCGCGTCGACGGTCGGGGTATCGCCGACCTCACCTACTCCCTGACCTCCCTCCACGAGACGGACGCGGTCGACACCACCGTCACCGCCCCCTCCCTCCCCTGGTTCACCGTCGCCGACGCCCGCGGCATCGGCGTCATGCCCATGCTCACCATCACCCTGGACACCCCAGGCGCCTACGCCGACATCGAAATCGTCACCGACGGCACCACCGTCGTCCGCGGCCGAGCCGAAGGCCCCGCCACCACCGCGGTCTTCATGGCCCGCGCGCAGGGGTGAGGCGGGCGGGGCGTGCGCCCCGTTCGCGCCGTTCGCCCCGGTTCGCGGCTGGATCACCCGTACGACGGAATGCGCGGACGGTAATCGAATGATTACGTTAAGTGTGTGAGTGGTGAGTGTGGAGGTGCGGTGCGGCGGGGCCTTGTGGGCGCCGTCGTTGTCGGGCTGGCTGCGCTGTTGCTCGTGTTGTGCGGGGCGTGTCCGGCAGCTCTGGAGCAGGCCGGCGGGGTGGCCGAGGAGACTGCGGTCGCGGCGCTCGGCTTTGCCGAGGAGGGGGCCGCGTACGCGTCGGGGCAGCGGGTGCCGCGGCAGGCGCGGGCGGTTCGGGGGGCGGCCGGGTACGTACTGCTGACGCGTCCTGTCTGGGCGGTCAGGGGGGCGTCGGGGCCTGATCTGCGGCCCGCGGTTCCCCGGCCCGAGGCCGCTGTCATCGCGGCGGCCCGGGCCCGGCATTCCGTGCTGCGCTGCTGAGGGGGCCGTGTCCCGTCCGCCCCTTCTTCTTCCGGGCGGGTGGGGCCGTCGGCCGTCCCTCGCCCCGTCGCGCTCAGAGCGGCGGTGGCACCTGGATCCTCAGCAGCAGGAGAAGCGCTATGCCCATCGATCCCGCACGCGCGCTGGACGGATATCTGCGCGCACAGACGTACCCGGCTCATCGGCCCGAACCCGAGCCTGGGCCCGAACCCGAACCCGAATCCGTGTCGGTCTCGGAGCCGGGTGTCGCCCAGGCGCCGGTCCCGCCCTCGGCCCCGGCTCGGACACCGACAGCGACAGCGACTGCGACACCGGCCCCGGAGTCGGTTCGCGAGGCCGGTCGTCGGGCCGGTGTGTTCGCCCGGATCCGTGCCCTGTGCCTGGGGCCGGGCGCTGTCGCGGATCATCCGCGGCGGAGCTGACGGCAGGAGTCGAACGGGCCGGGGCGTGGCTGTGATGTCAGGTGCCCCGGCCCGTCGGTGCCGGTTTCGGACGTGGCCTCCCGAGCCGTGATGAGCCGCGGCGAGCCGAGAAATGATTGAAATGATTGATAAGCAGCGGCAATTGATGCCGGTGGGGTGGGGGAGAGGGCTCGCCGTTGGTCGCCTCCGTGCAGACGTCGTACGGGAAGGCGGTGTGGGATGCGGTGTGGGAGGCAGTGCGGGGGATGCGGCTCGGGAGAACGGCGGGCCGGCTGTGCGCTGAACTCCCTTTCACGTCTCCGGGATTGCCCGATGGCGTATTAGCACGCCGCCAAGGCCGTCGCAAGGTCCTGCTTGGGGACCGCAGCACGGGGTAGGGCTGTGCCGATCCGTGCGCGGTGCGTCACCGACCGGGCGCGGGGAAGTCCCGTACGTCTTGGGGAAGGACCGCCATCGATGAAGCAGCCGTTCCAACTGCCGAGCTTTTACGTGCCCCACCCGGCCCGCCTCAATCCGCACCTGGAACAGGCGCGGGTGCACTCCAGGCAATGGGCGCGCGAGATGGGCATGCTGGAGGGCTCGGGCATCTGGGAGGAGCGGGACCTGGATGCCCACGATTACGCGCTGCTGTGCTCGTACACCCACCCCGAAGCCTCCAGTGACGTGCTGTCGTTGGTGACCGACTGGTATGTGTGGGTGTTCTTCTTCGACGACCACTTCCTGGAGGCCTTCAAGCGCTCCGGGGACCGCAAGGGCGGCAAGGAGTACCTGGACCGGCTGCCGCTGTTCATGCCGCTGGACCCGTCCACGCCCGTGCCCGAGCCGACCAACCCCGTCGAGGCGGGCCTGAAGGACCTGTGGGCGCGCACCGTCCCCAGCATGTCCGAGGGCTGGCGCGCGCGGTTCGCCGAGAGCACCGAGAACCTCCTCAACGAGTCGCTGTGGGAGCTCTCCAACATCAACGCGCACCGCGTCCCCAACCCCGTCGAGTACATCGAGATGCGGCGCAAGGTGGGCGGCGCGCCGTGGTCGGCGGGCCTGGTGGAGTTCGCGGTGGGCGCCGAGGTGCCCGACGCCGTCGCCGACTCGCGCCCGCTGCGGGTCCTGAGGGACACCTTCTCCGACGCCGTGCACCTGCGCAACGACCTCTTCTCCTACGAGCGCGAGACCCAGGACGAGGGTGAGCTGAGCAACGGCGTACTGGTCCTGGAGACCTTCCTGGGCTGTACGACCCAGGAGGCCGCGGACTCCGTCAACGACCTGCTGACCTCGCGCCTGCACCAGTTCGAGAACACCACCCTGCTCGAACTCCCCCCGCTCTTCGTGGAGAAGGGCCTGGACCCGCAGTCCTGCGCGGATGTGCTGGCGTACGCCAAGGGGCTGCAGGACTGGCAGTCCGGCGGCCACGAGTGGCACATGCGCTCCAGCCGCTACATGAACGGCGGCGGCACCGCGGCGCAGTCCTCGGCCGGCTGGTCGCCGTTCGCCTTCGGGGGGATGGGCACCTCGGCGCTGGACCCGAAGGCCGCCGCCATCGGCGCCGACCGCCTGCGCAGCTACACCCACATTCCGTACCAGAAGGTCGGCCCCTCCCAACTGCCCGACTTCTACATGCCGTTCACCACCACCCTCAGTCCGCACCTGGACAGCGCCCGGCGCAACTGCGTCAGCTGGGCCGAGGAGATGGGCATGCTCCAGCCGCAGCCCGGCGTGCCCTTCTCCGACGTCTGGGACAAGGACGCGGTGATCCGCTTCGACTTCCCGCTGTGCGCGGCGGGCCTGCACCCAGATGCCACTCCCGAGGAACTCGACCTCGGTTCGCAGTGGCTGACCTGGGGGACGTACGGGGACGACTACTACCCGGTGGTCTTCGGGCGCTCCCGCGACCTGGCGGGCGCCAAGGTGTGCAACACCCGGCTGCTGACCTTCATGCCGATCGACACCTCGGCGATGCCGGCTCCCGCCAACGCCCTGGAGCGCTCCCTGGCCGACCTGTGGACGCGTACGACGGCGCCGATGCCGCCCGAGGCGCGCCGCACCTTCCGCGACACGATCGAAGTCATGATCGACAGCTGGCTGTGGGAACTGGACAACCAGGCCCAGAACCACATCCCCGACCCCGTCGACTACATCGAGATGCGCCGCAAGACCTTCGGCTCCGATCTCACGATGAGCCTGAGTCGGCTGGGACACGGGCGGCAGGTCCCGCCCGAGATCTACCGCAGCGGCCCGATGCAGTCCCTGGAGAGCACCGCGGCCGACTACGCCTGCCTGCTCAACGACTGCTTCTCGTACCAGAAGGAGATCGAGTACGAGGGCGAGGTGCACAACGGCATTCTGGTCGTCCAGAACTTCTTCAACTGCGACTACCCGACCGCGCTGGCCATCATCCACGACCTGATGACCTCCCGCATGCAGCAGTTCCAGCACGTCGTCGCACATGAACTGCCGATTCTGTACGACGACTTCGAGCTGACCGAGGAGGCCCGCAAGATCCTGGACGGCTATGTGCACGAGCTGGAGAACTGGCTCGCGGGCATCCTCACCTGGCACCAGGAATGCCACCGCTACGGCGAGTCCGACCTGCGGCACGCCACGGGCGCGGCGCACGGGCCCGGCTCGGCGAAGTGGACGGGGGCGCCGGTGGGGCTGGGGACTTCGGCGGCTCGGGTGTTGCGGACGGTGGGGAGGTAGAGGTAGGGACAGCAGGAGGTAAGGGGTAGGAGGTAGGTGAGGGGAAGGCGGGGCTGTTGAGGCTCCGCCTTCTGGTGGGTGGGGCTGTTGTGGTGCTGTCTTCTGGTCGGAGGGGCCTCGTCTGCTGCCGGGCGGGGCTGTGTTTACGGTCCCGCGGACTCGCGCAGCGCCTCGATCAGGCGGGGCAGGGCGGGCTGGGCCAGTGAGACCTCGCGTACCGCCGCATGGATCGTGCGGACCGGCTCCGGGCGGCGCACCTGGCGCACCACGACGTCGGGATGCCGGGTGCCGAGCCCGAGGCGGGGGATGAGGCTGATGCCGAGTCCGGCCGCCACCACGCCCTGCGCGGTGGCGTAATCCGCGCTCTCCACCACGAAGTTGGGGGTGAAACCGGCCGCCGCGCAGGCGTCGAGCATGGTCTGCAGGCACGATCCCGAGGGCGGGCTGCCGACCCAGCCTGCCCACCAGGACCTGCCCGGCATCGCGCACGGTATGGCCGACATCGAGCCCGGGCTGCGGCTCCACTACGTCACGGCGGGCGAGGGCGACCGTACGGCCGTGCTGCTGCACGGATTCCCGCAGACGTGGTGGGAGTGGCACCGAGTGATTACACCGCTCGTGGAGCGCGGGTTCCGGGTGGTGGCCCCCGACTACCGCGGCGCCGGGCACTCCTGGCGTCCGGCGGGCGGCTACGACAAGCGGACGGTGGCCCGGGACATCCACACCCTGCTGCACCAGCACCTGGGGATCACCGAGCCGGTCGTGCTCGTCGGCCACGACATCGGTCTGATGGTGTCGTACGCGTACGCACAGGCCTACCGCGAGGACGTCTCCCATCTGGTGGTCGTGGACGCCCCGCTGCCGGGCACCCAGGTCTTCGACCGGCTGCGCAACGACCCGCGGGTGTGGCACTTCGCCTTCCACGGGGCGCGCGATGTCGCGGAGATGCTGGTCGCCGGGCGCGAACGGCAGTATCTGCAGGCCTTCTTCAACGCGCGGTCCGCCGATCCCTCCGCGGTCTCGGACGCCGACTTCGAGGTGTACGTGGCGGCGTACTCCGCGCCGGGCGCCATGCGGGCCGGCTTCGAGCTGTACCGCGCCTTCGACCAGGACATACAGGACAACCGCGCCGCGCTGAAGCGCAACGGCAAGCTGACCGTGCCCGTACTGGCCGTGGGCGGCGCCACCAGTACGGCGGGCACGGTGATCGAGGAAATGATGCGCGAGGTGGCCGAGGACGTGACGGGCCTGGTCGTCCCCGGCACGGCCCACTGGATCGCGGAGGAGAAGCCGGGGGTGTTGGTGGATGCGGTGGTGGGGTTTGTGGGGGAGGGAGGGGGCTTCTAGGCGGCCGCTTTGGAGGGGGCTTGCCGAAGTCCGGTGCGCTTCCGAGCCCCGTAAGGGGCGCGGGGCTGTGTCGGTAGGCGGCTCCGCTGCGTGCGCGCGACCAGCCCTCACCGGCCTGCGGTTTCACGACTGCGGTCCGTAACCGCGATCCATCACCGCGCTTTCAGCGCCGCGCCTCCATCACTGCGCCTCCATCACCGCGCCTTCATCGGAGCACTCTGAGGCGACAGCCGCTCTCAGAACCTTGGCCTCGATCGCCGCTTCGCGTCGCCACGTCGGGAACCTCGCGCGGCGCTGCGGTGTAACTCATTCGACGGGCTGAGAGAGATGGCGAAGTCGTCGAAGGAGAGGAGGGGCTGTGCTTCACACGAGAGGTGCGAGGGTCAATCGGGCGGTGCGGGCGGCTTGTTGGGTGCTGAGGGCGGTGCCCTGGTGGAAGGCGTGGTCGAATGCGGTGGTGCCGAGGGCGGCGGTGGCAATCGCAGTGATGCGGTCGACATCGGCGCGTTCGGCCCGGGGGAGTGGCGCGTCGACGCTGCGACGCGCCGCGTCCGCGGCACCGAGCAGCAGCGCGGCGCACGCAGCGGGTTCGAGGTTGTCGGCATCGGCATTGGCATTGGCATCGGCATCGCCGTCGGCGCCCGCGGTACCGGCGGCTCCGGCGTGGCGGGATGCGAAGCGCACCGCCGCGCCCGCCAGCCCTTCCAGGGACAGGGCGAGCGCACGCGGCTCGTCGAGAGCGCAGGCGATCTCGAGGCCGAGGAGATGGTGGGCCGCGGCCCCTGCCGCGTCGTGGCGCAGTTCGGCGATGAAGCCGAGCTCGGCCAGCCGCAGATGCTCACCCGTCGGTGAGGACACCTCGTCGTACCGCTCTTTAATACGCAGCAGGCGAGCCTCCGCGTCGTCGAGGTCGCCACAGCGGCGGGCCCCCAGGGCGAGCCCCATCTCCGAGTGCACCTCGCCGTATTTGTAGCCCTGTTCGACGGCGCGGCGCCGGGCGCGCTCGTGCAGTTCGCGGGCCCGGTCCCACTCCTGGGAGAGCAGCGCCAGCCTGCCCAGCCCGGAGAGCCGCGCGGCGACCTCCGTCTCCAGTCCGAGCTCCTGCGCGAGGCGCAGCCCGTCGTTCTGCAGCCGGCCGGCCTCCTCGTAATCTCCCTTGATCTCGGCAAGCGCGGCGAGCGGCGTTACGGTCTGCAACTCGCCCCAACGGTCGCCGAGGTCACGGAAGATGGCGGCGCTGAGCCTGCCGTCGCGAGCGATGCCTCCGAGATCCCCGCGGATCAGCGCGTGCATGGCGCGGAGGGAGAGCGCGGCGGCGGTGCCCCAGCGGTCGCCGTCGGCGGTGCACCGTTCGATCGCCCGGGCGTTGATCTCTTCACTGGCGGCGGGCTCACCGGCACTGAAAACGCCGTACGCGTACAGCCACAAGGTACGGCCGCGGCGCACGGAGGCCTGGACGGCGGGCGGCGCGGGGCTGTCCGTGGCACCGGAGGAATGACCGGTCAGCAGCGCGAAGGCGGTGTGGAGCAAGCGGAGTTCAGCGGATCCGGATACGGAGGTGAGCACGATGGACAGACCGCGGCGGGCTTCGTCGAGTCGGCCGCGCAGCAGCCACCACCAGGACAGAGCGGTCACCAGCCGTACGGCCTCGACGGGTGCGTGCCGTACTGCTTCGTCCAGCGCGCCGCGCAGATTGGCGGCCTCCGCGTCGAGGCGGCCGAGCCATTGCTGCTGCTCGTCGCCGTGCAGATGGGGTTCGGCCCGCTCGGCGAGGTCCAGATAGTGGCGCAGATGACGGGACCGTACGGCGGCGAGGTCCTCCGTCTCCCGCAGCCGCTCCATCGCGTAGGCGTTCACCGACTCCAGGAGCCGGTAGCGAGAGCCCGAGGGGGACTCGGCCATGACGACCAGGGACCGGTCGACCAGGCGGGTCACCAGCTCCAGGACCTCCTCGCGGGCCACGCCCTCGCCCGCGCACACGGCTTCCGCGGCGTCCAGCGTGCAGCCGTCGCTGTGCACGGCGAGGCGGCGCAGCACGGTGCGTTCCTGTGCGCCGAGCAGCTCCCAACTCCAGTCGATCACCGCCCGCAGAGTCTGCTGACGCGCCGGCGCGCCCCGCCTCCCGGTCGCCAGCACCCGGAACCGATCGTTGAGCCGGGCCGCCAACTCGCTTGCACCCAGCCCTCGTACCCGCGTGGCCGCCAGTTCGAGGGCGAGCGGAATACCGTCCAGGCGACGGCAGATCTCCGCCACCGCGGCACTGTCGCGGTCGGCCGAGAAGCCCGGGGCGGTAGCGGCAGCACGCTCGACGAACAGCCGGACCGCGTCCTCCGGCCGGAGCGGCTCCACCGGCACAACCACTTCACCCGCCAGACCGAGCGGCTCCTGGCTGGTCACCAGGACCCGCAGCCCGGGCGAGGCACTCAGCAGCAGATGCACGAGCTCAGCGGCGGCATCGACGACCTGCTCACAGTTGTCCATCACGAGCAACATCCGACGCCCGCGCAGCGCGTCGACCAGCCGCTCGACGGGCCCCGGCCCACCCACCGCGGCCTGCCCAGCAGGCGCATCGTCCCGGACCCCGAGCACAGCACCGACCTGCTGCACGACCTGAACGAGCGCCCCCGCCCCCGCCCGCTGCCCCGCCAACTCCACCAGCCAGACACCATCGGGGAGGGGACAGGACCCCGGGACGGGGGTGTTGGATCGAACACCATCGGCTGCGGCTGCGGCTGCGGCCTCATCGAGGAGGCCTCGGGCGGACGTGGCCTCGGTGGTGCGGAGGCCCCCGGTGCCGTGGATGAGCCGGGCGGCGGCCGCTACGGCGAGGCGGGTCTTGCCGACTCCACCGGGACCGGTGAGCGTGACGAGGCGCGCCGTACCGAGGAGCCGATCCAACTCGGCCATGGACTGCTCACGCCCGACCAGCGCAGTGAGCGGGACGGGAAGGTTGGACCGGGGACGGCTGCTGTCCGGTTCGGGGGTGGCCGGGGGGAGGGCGGCAACGAGGACCGGACTGATGGCGGAGGCCCCGGCGGCGGGGCGTACCGGGGCGGCAGCCGAGGCCGGGCCGGCGGCAACGGACGGGGCTGTGACGCGTACCGGGCCAGATGCAGACCCCGGATTGGCGGCGCGTTCCGGGGCAACAGCGGACCCCGGGGCCGCGGCGGTAGAAGCCGGGACTGGGCCGCGTACCGCGCTGGTAGCGAGCGCCGGACCGGTGGCAGCAGCGGCCTGGCCGATGGCGGTGGCCGGGGCGGCGGGGCGTATCGGCGCGGTATCGGAGGCCGCGGTGGAGGTAGTGGTCGGGGATGTGTCGCGTACCGAGGCGGTGGTGGGTGCCGGGATGGCAGCAGCGGTCCGGTCGGTGGCGGTGGCCGGGGTGGCAGGGCGTACCGGGGACGTGGTGGTGGCTGTGGTCGGGCCCATGGCACGTACTGGGGACGTGGTGCGTACCGGGCCCGTCGTGCCCACCGAGGCGATAGCGGGTGCTGAGGCGGTGTTGGGAAGCGGGGTGGGTCTCAGAGGGGGTGGTGGGGTCAGGGTGGGGTCCTGGCGGAGGATGGCTTGGTGGAGGGTGGCGAGTTCCGGGCTGGGGGTCAGGCCTAGTTCGGCGGCCAGGTGTTTGCGCAGGTCCTCGTAGGAGGCCAGGGCTTCGGTCTGGCGGCCCGCGGCGTACAGGGCGCGCAGGTGGACGGCGCGGAGGCGTTCGCGGAGGGGATGGTGGGCTACCAGGGCGGACAGTTCGCCGGTGAGCAGGGTGTGGTCGCCCGATTCCAGGCGGGCCTCGGCCTGTTCCTCCAGGACGGCCAGGCGTTGTTCCGCCAGGCGTTGGGCGGCTTCGCGGACGAATTCCTCGTCGGCGAAGTCGGCGTACGCGGGGCCGCGCCACAGCTGAAGAGCCTCGGTGAGCAGGGCGGCGCGGGCGCGTGGGTCCGCCGTCGGACGGGCCTTGGCCACCAGGGAACGGAACAGGTCGGCGTCCACCGCGTAGTCGCGATCGCCGTCCGCGTCGATGCGCAGCCGGTAGCCGGGAGGCTGGCGCAGCACACGGTCGCGGCCGATGGCCCGGCGGAGCTGGGAGACCTTGGCCTGGAGGGCGTTGGCGGGTTTGCCCGGCGGGCGGTCGCCCCACAGGTCGTCGATGAGCCGGTCGGTGGAGACCGGCCGCCCTTCGTGCACCAGCAGATCGGCCAGCAACGCCCGGACCTTCACCTCGGGCACCCTGACCGGCTCCCCCTCGCCGCCCCACACCACCAGTGGACCGAGCACCCCGAACCGCATGCCTGAACCGTACACACGGCGCGACGGCCGACGATCAGCGCACCGGGGGGTGTGCATCAACGGTCCGGCGCAGGCCATGCTTGTCTTCCTGTCCACGGCGAGGGCCTGGCGTACAGCGGCGGTACGAACGGCCACGTCGGCTACCCCACGCCGCACGCGGCCCGCGAGCGGTCCGGTACCCACGAGGTGGCCACCGGACCGACAGCCGCGTGACGCCGTACGAATCAGCTCCGGCGGACCGCGCGACGCTCGAAAGCGGCTACCTGGGCCACGACGCCGTTGTAGAAGCGATCAACGGCGTCGTCGACGCTGCGGATGAAGCCGGATTCTGTGTTTCCGCGGGTGTTCCCCATTCCCTTGAGCAGCGAAAGCCGGAATCCGGTGATCGGTGCGCCGTCCTTGGGCAAGAGGTCACCCGGCTCGGGACGCAGTTTCTCCAAGGTGCCGCGCGGGCCGTTCCCGTCCTCGACAAGGCTCTCCACATGAAGGTCCGCCGGCGCATCCGCCAGAAGCCGGATCAGGCGCTTGGCGGTGGCGAGCGGATAACTGCCTTCCGGGGCCGGAACATTGATGGATGTACGCAGCTTTCCGGTCCGGAGGTCCGCCGCGATGGCGACGATCCCGGTCGTTCCGTCGATGCGCAGTTCTGCGGAGAGCCGGCCCTCCGCGCAGAGGCGGTCGGCAAGTTCGACCCGCCGGGAATGTGGATCGCTGCCGCGCCTGGCCCGCTGTACGGGCAGAGCTCTCTGCCCCAGTTCCCCTCCCAGCCGGAGGCAGACCTGCCTGATGAGCCGTTCCCAGCTCTCCACGACGTCGACGGCACGAGAATCGCCTTGGCACAGCGTCTCTTCGTCGATGCCGTTGCGTACCGGGACCCAGGAGGGACCCATGTTCTGGAAACCGTGGCAGCCGGAGTTCTCGTGCTGGAGATAGTGCAGCAGTTCCTGGAGCAACCATGCGTGTGCGGCGTTGCCCACGCCCTCATGGCGGATCAGCATCTGGGCCTGGTGCGTCACCTCAGCCCAGGAAAGGTGCCAGAGAGCGACCTTGTGCTTGCGGCGCCCGTCGGTCTTCACGTCGACGAGGGCGCTGCCCTCCAGGGCCACGTCGTTGGACAGCGTGATCACGGCTTCGTACCCGCGTCGAGCGGCTATGTCCATGTACTGCTGGACCTGCTCGGACTTGAGCGGATTTCCGTTCGTCTTGGTCTCGATCAACGCCGTCCACAGCTTGCCGGCTCGCTCGACCCTTATCACTCCGTCCGGCCGCTTAGGGGTGTCACCATGCGGCAGCGAAACCTCGGTGAAGGTCTGCATGCGGCCGGCCGGCGCACCGAATGCAGCGGTGAGGCGCCGCCCGAACTCCGGTACCTGCGCCATCACCGACAAGAGCACGGAAGTAGCCCGTAGTTCCCGTTCTTTGTCGCTCTTGAGCGACGGGACGGGAAACAGGCGTGCCGGCGGCCAGGAGTCGTTCTCAGCGAGTGACTTCTTGGGTGCCTTGGGCAGCGTGACCTTCTTCTTGGCGGTACGCGGCCGCCGCGCACGCTCCGCCGTCACCGGCAACTCTTCCTTCGCCCCCGTATCGCTCACGGACGGAGACGAGGGAGTGATCCGCGCGTCGGGTGCCTCTGTTGCGGCCCGGGACAGCTCGGATGCAGCGTCCTCCGATTTCCCTGCCTTTTCTGCGGCGGCCTCGTCGCTCGCCTTCGTACCCTGCTCCGCGCTCGGCTCTTCTGCTTCGCCTGTGGGCTCCTCGGCATCGTCATCATCATCGATATCGATCCCGAAGTCTGTTGCCAGACCTGCCAGTCCGGTTTCGTAGCCCTGGCCGACGGCCCGGAATTTCCACTCCTCGCCCCGCCGGTACAGCTCACCGAATATGAACGCGGTCTCCGTGCTCGCGCCGTCGATGGAGAAGCCGAGCAGCGCCTCACCGGAACGGTCCGCGACCGTCATCCGCAGGTCTTCCAGGTCGCCGAAGCGCGCACCGCCGTACTGACTGGCCGCCACCACAATCCGCGTGACGTCAGGAGGCATTGCCGTCAGATCAACACTGATCCGGTCCTCGTCGCCGTTACTGGTCGGCGTCTTTCCCAGCAACTGCACGCTGCCGTCAGCGGCCGCAGTGTTGTTGTAGAAGTAGAAGTCGGCGTCGCTGCGGACCTTGCCGTTCTCGTTCAGCAAGAGGACAGAGACATCCGCATCGCCGTCCCCCGCCGCGCTGCTCCAGCTCAGGCTCACCACGACCGAACCGGCGTCTGCGCTCAGACCGGCCAGTGCGACGTTCGCTCCCTTGGTCATCTCCTGCATGCGTTCTCCCCGGCCGCACGCCCGCGTCCCGCGCGCGGCCGGTCGGCCAAAACTCTCGTTCTGCGCTATGGCACATACATCAGTGTGTTGTGAGCGAACCGTAGCGCCGGGACGGAAATATCGTGCAGGAAGGGTAAAAGTCGATCTGGATCCGGACTCGGCAGGTGAATTAACTTCGCATGAAACCGCCCTCTTTGGGGTGACATATATATCTATTGCGATCGCACGCAATAGGGCAAACCATCCCAGTGCGTCACAGATCTGGCTTGGCGCAATATCGGCCCTTGCCGCCCGAGAAGCGTGCGAGTTGAGTGTGTCGACGCCGTCGCCCGTCGCGGAGCGGTAGGTGGCGGTGGTGTGGGCGAGGGGGCGCGGGTGCGGCCGTCGGCCAGGTTCGTTCGCCGGGCGGGTACATCCGGACCATCCGCCGAGTCTCGCGGCAGCGATGTCAGTGCCCCGTGCTCTCATGGTGGGAGGACGTCAGTGACGCCAACGAGCAAGGGGGGCACCGTGGTTGAGGACAAGAGCTGTATCTGCCGGCGCGGGTGTGTGCGGTGAGTGGACGTCGGCCGGCCCGTCGGCGGCCGCCGGGCAGGCGGGCGGCGGCCGTTCGGAGTCGGGCCGGTCGGGGCGTGCGGCGACGGACTGTTCGCCGCCGGAGCCGGCGCGATGAGCGGACCGCCTATGCGATCGCCGCGGGCGTCGCCGCCCTGCTTGTTGTTGCGGCCGTGAAGTGGGTGGTCGACCACTGGTGGGTGCTGGTGGTCGTCGCGGTCGTCGGGGGCGGTGTCGGGGTGTTGCGGCTGCACCAGGTGCGGCAGCGTGCGCAGTGGGAGCGGGTTCGTACGCGGGCTCTGCGGATGCGGCTGGAGGAGATCGACGCGCTGCATCACAGTGAGTTCGAGACGGCGGTGAGGGATCTGCTGCGTCGCGACGGGTGCAAGGCGGTGCGGCTCGGGGGCGCGGGGGACGATGCCTGCGATGTACGGGCCACGGACCCGGACGGGCGGATATGGGCCGTCCAGTGCAAACACCGCAGGGACGGGGAGCGCGGTCCGGCCGTAGGCACCGGCGTGCTCCAGCAGGTCAACGGGACCGCCCGGCAGGTTCACGGCGCCGACATAGCCGTCGTGGTCACCAACGGCCGCTTCAGCTCCAAGGCGATCCCCTGGGGGCGGCAGCAGCACATCCACCTCGTCGACCGCCGGCTTTTGGCCCAGTGGGCCGCCGGTGCCCGCCCTCTGTGGGAGCTGCTCGACCGGCTTCCGCCGCCGCGCCGCCCCCACGCCCTGTCATAGCCCGGTAAAGCCCTGCAGTATGCCTGCCGTAGCCCTGCCGTAGCCTCTGTCATGGAAGAGCGCAGGACGTCGGAGAATCAGGCGGGCCCGCGCCCCCGGGCCCCAACCGGCCAGCGGGCGCGTCTTAGTTGGGCGTCAGCGAAGCGCGCGAGTTGAGTACGTCCACATCGCTGCCCGTCGCGGAGCGGTAGGTGTCGGTGATGTGGGCGAGGGAGCGCGAGGTGCGGCCGTCGGCCAGGCTCATGTCCCGGTTCGCCTGCACCACGGCCGCGGTCCTTTCGCGGCGCGCGGACTCGTAGCGGGCGAGCCCGTCCGGTATGCCGTCGGCCAGGGCGAGTTCGTACGCCAGGACGCGGGCGTCGACGATGGACTGGGAGCCGCCGTTGGCGCCCACCGGGTACATCGGGTGGGCGGCGTCGCCGAGCAGGGTCACCCGGCCGCGGCCCCAGGCGGGCAGCGGCTCGCGGTCGACCATCGGGTACTCCAGGATCTCGCCGCTGGCCGCGAGCAGGGCGGGTACGTCGAGCCAGCCCAGGTCCCAGTCGCGGAAGTGGGGCAGGACGTCCTCCAGGTGGCCGGTACGGTTCCAGCCCGCGTCCTCGGCGAGCGGCCGCGGCCCGGACTCCCGTACCAGACAGACCCAGTTGATCCGGCCGCCGCCGATCGGGTACGCCACCAGCTCCGCCTTGCCGTCCCGCACGATCGTCATTGAGCGGCCGGTCAGGAATGGCTCGGCGCGGGCCGTGCCCCGCCACATCCGCACGCCCGACCACAGCAACGGGTCGCCCTGCGGGTGCAGTTGGGCGCGTACCGCCGAGTGCAGCCCGTCCGCGCCGACCAGGGCGCCGGCGGTGGTGTGGATGACGGCCTCGCTCCTGCGGTCGAGCAGCGACAGCCGCACGGCGGCCGCCGACTCGTCCTCCTCGAAGTCCAGCAGGCGGGTGCCGGTACGGACCGCCTCGGCGCCCAGCCGCTCCCGTACGGCCGCCAGGAGCAGCATCTGCAACTCCCCGCGGTGCACGGAGTACTGCGGCCAGCGATAGCCCTGCGCCACGCCGAGCGCATCGCTGAAGATGCGGTTGCCGAAGCGGTCGCAGTAGACGTTCTCGGCGGTGGCCACGCCGATGGCGGCCAGTTCGTCGCCGAGGCCGAGTTCGGTCAGTTCCCGTACGGCGTGCGGCAGCAGGTTGATGCCGACGCCCAGCGGTCGTATCTCGCGGGCGCTCTCCACGACGACGGTGTCAATTCCCGCGGCGTGCAGGCTCAGCGCGGCGGTCAGCCCGCCGATCCCGGCCCCGGCGATGAGTACGGACACGAGTGGCCCCTCCCTCTCGGCGCGCACCGGTGCGCAGTGACGCGTACCGGCACGTATCCCTGGTCTCTTGCCTTTCACCCTGGGGCCGCAGAAGCCAGAAGTCCAAGAGATGATAGGTCTGGCAGCGAGAACCAGAAGTTATGGAGCGGTGATGGAACTGCGGCAGCTCGAGTACTTCGTCACGGTGGCCGAGGAGGAGAACTTCACCCGGGCCGCCGAGAAGCTGCATGTGTCCCAGCCCGGGATCAGCGCTCAAATCCGCCGCCTTGAGCGCGAGTTCGGGCAGCGGCTGCTCGACCGCTCCGGACGCTCGGTACGGCTGACCGAGGCGGGCGAGCTGGCCCTGCCCTACGCGCGCACCGCGCTCGCCGCAGTTGCGGGCGCCCGGCTCGCCGTCGACGAGCTGACCGGACTCCTGCGCGGGCGCGTCGCCCTGGGCAGCGTGCTCTCGCACCACGCCGATCTGCCCGCCCTGCTGTCGGGATTCCACGACGACCACCCGGCGGTCGAGATCACCCTGACCGAGGCGAACACCGACGCGCTGGTGGACGGTCTGCGTACGGGCGGCCTCGACGCGGCGATCATCAGCGTGGGCGACGCGCCCCCGGACGGCATCGAGATGCAGGTGGTCGACGACCAGCCGGTCGTCGCCGCGGTCGGCCCCACCCATGAACTCGCCGCCCGCCGCACCATCTCGCCCGGCGCCCTGCGCGACCGGGACCTGATCAGCCTGCCGCGCGGTACGGGTCTGCGCGCCCGGCTCGACGAGGCCTGCGCGGCGGCCGGGTTCACGCCGCGCATCGCCTTCGAGGCCAGCGACCCCGGCGTGCTGGCCCAGCTGGCCGCCCGCGGCCTGGGCGTGGCGATCCTGCCCGGCGTGTTCGCCAGGGAGCGGCCGGAGCCGCTGCACATCATCGCGATCAACCGGCCCGCGCTGCGCGGACGCCTGGCCTTCGCGTGGCGGGAGCAAGGCCCGGACAGCCCGGCGGGCCGCGCCCTGGTCGCCCGGGCCCGCGAAGTGCTGCGGGACCTGTCGTGAGCGGGAGTGACCTGCCGTGACCTGCCATGAGCCGCCGTGACCTGCCACGGCCCGTTGCGGCCCTTCGCGGCCCTTCGCGGCCCTTCGCGACCCGTCGCGACCCGCCGTGACCTGCGCGGTCAGGTATCGATTCGCACTCCGCCGTTGATCGTGCGCGCACCGCACGCCATCGTGATCACCATGAGTTCTTCAGCGACGTCTTCAGCGGCGTCTCCGGCCAAGGTCACCGCCTCCACCCTCTCCCTCACCGTCGACGACGTCCCCGCGTCGAGCGCCTTCTTCACCGCGCACCTGGGCTACAGCGAAGTGATGGCCGCCGACGGATTCGCCTCCCTCGCCCGCCAGGACGCGGCCGTCGCCGTCGTCCTGCTGCGCCGCGGCGCCGACGTACTGCCCGAGGACCAGCGCGACCGGCACGCAGCCGGCCTCATCCTCGCCCTCACCGTCGAGGACCTGAACGCCGAGCACGACCGGCTCCGCGCCGAAGGCGTCGCCATCACCATGCCGCTGCGCGAGGAGCCCTGGGGCGAGCGCCTGTTCCAGATCACCGACCCGAACGGGATCGTGATCCAGTTCGTCGAGTGGGCCGCCTGACGCCCGCCCTGCTCTTGCCGTACGACCTGCCCCAGCGCGGACAGGTACGCCGGGCTGAAGGCGAGCGAGAGCCCGTAACGCCGCCCGAGGCCCGGGGCGAGAGCCCCGGCCCGGTGCCAGGTGCCGAAGACGCGACGGTGCCGCAGGCGACCTGCCCGTCGCTGTTGGTGCCGAGCAGCAGATTCCGAGCGACTCCGAGCGACTCCGAGAGATCCCGAGCGATTCTGAGCGTTTCCGATGGATCCGGCCACAGAAGTGCTTTGCCGCCAACTCCCCGTATCCCGCCCACCCAGTTGCCCGATCACGGCTACACAGGAAGGGGTGAGGGGGGCTCTTGCCCGACGGGAGGGCTGGCCGGGTGCTGACACTCAACGTGGCGTTACTGCTCGCTGTCATCGTCGTCGTGCGGCTGCGGCGCCGCGTCCAGGCCAGAAGCCGCAGCGACCAGGCACTGACCGTGGCCGTCGTGCTCATCCTGGGCATCCTCATCGCCCCCACCGGACTGGGCCAGGGCATCGAGAACTTCGTCGGCCAACTCGTGAACGGCATCTCCCAAGCCGGTTGGTGAGGCCGGCGTCCGCTCCCGGCGTTCTCGCCCAGGCACCGGGGTGATGGGCAGTGGTGCGGTGTGGATTGCCTTGCTCGGATCTTTCGCGGTGTACGGCGACGACGGGGGCCGGTCGAGGTCGGCGGCGCGGGGATGGCAGTCGTACTCCGGGCCCTCGCTCGCTTCCCTCCTGGCATCTGATGCACGAGCAGTGTTGAGAGCATGGCCGCGTAGTCGTCATTGACGCGCAGAATCATCAGTGAACGTGACTTCGGCTCATACCGAAGCGGCCACTGTGTGGCGCTCTCTGCGCCGAGCGAGACCTGGGGCCGATCCGATCGAAGCCAGGCGAATGGCACCGTAACCATCAGGCGCATGGCTGCGCCCTGCCATGTCGACAGTGATCCGTCCACCGGCGATGATTCCGGTCTGGCGGGGCCTCGTCTGCCCCTGGCCGGCGTGCGCCAACCGTTGAGCAGGTCGCGCAGCTCCGGCACCGAGCGACGAGCCGAGAAGGAGTCGACACCCGCGGTCCTCGACACACCCTCGGCTGTCAAGAAGTCCGCCGGACCTCCCGTCCGCGTGGATCGGACTACCGGAAGCCCGAGCTGACGCGTCCAGCGGCGTAGAGGACCCGCCACGGGATGTCGCAGGCATCGTAGTTGGCCAAGTGTTGGACGTTCGGGAGGGCGTGACTGCCGATAACGTCGGCGGTGTTGCCGTAAGTGCTTCAGCGGCCGCCGGTCCCGACCCCGCGTTCGCCAACGGTTCAGGCGAGCGAGCCCATCAGTACACCGAGCGCGGTCAGGAGGAGAAAGAGCCCGCTCCAGCCCATGCCGCAGCGGATACAGCGATACTTGGCGGCCACCACTCTCGACAGCATGGCGAATTGGCTGAGGTCCCGCTCCAGCGGGTCGGTCTGCTGTACGACCACCGTGAGCAATCGAAGAGAGACCCTCCTGTCGATATCGCCGAAGTAGTGCGTCCGGTTTACCACCGAAGCACCGAGCCGTGGCATGATCGCCAGTCCCAGCAGACCGAGCGCGGGCAGCGACGCTGCACATCCGGACCAGAAGATCACCTGCGCGGCCGGCCCGTAGTGCAGCGGTGCGATATGTCCTTCGCCCAGGGCGCTGAGCAGGACCGTCAGCGCCACCCCGAGACCCGACAGGACAAGCCCAGCTTTCTGGTCTGCCTTGAGTATTTCCTCCCGGGTCTCGGCCAGTAGCAGACGGGCCAGCACGCCGCCCCGACCGCCTTCATCGGTTCCGTCATTGCTTGTCACAGCGATCACACTCGGTCCTTTCGGGGCGGCAGCGCGGAATCTCAGACCACTGACGGGCGTCGCAGCTCGTCCTCCAACGCGTTCACCGCCTGACTGACACGGATGTTCATCTCTGCCACATGCTCACGGCGAGCAGCCTCGTTCTCAGCCTTCCGGCGCTTTACGTGCTGCTCGCACTCGTCCTGCGCGATCTCGATCTCGGCCATGGCCTCGCGCTCCACAGCCCGTACGGCGGCCTCGTGGACCTTCACGGCGCTGTTGCTGCGTGCCGACAGCAGTCGGTCGTAGCTGTTCTCGTGCGCCAGGAACTTCACCAGGACGGGCAGTACATCGATCAGGACGAACAGCAGCCGGACCAGCCACACACCGATGAAGAGCGTGGAGTTCTTGCTGGTCAATTCCTCCAGGGCGCGCATGCGTTCAAGAATCCCGATGCCCTGCTGCTTGGCCCGCTCCTGCGCGACCCGCTGAGCGATTTCCTGGTTTCGCACCTGGAGGAAGTCACCGCGCGAGTGCGACAGCCGTCCGCCGTCCCGCCTGATCTGCTCTTGCATCGCAGCCAGTCGGCGCTCGTTCTCCTCGGTGTGGTGGGTCGCGCGGTAGCTGCGGGTCTGGGACCGCAGTCGCAGGCACTCGGACGTCCGCTGTAACAACCCGGAGGCCGCGTCACGGATCAGCTGCCGACACTCCTCGCGGACCTCGGTGTCCAGTGCGTCCAGCTTACGGGTGTCCTGGTCGACCCGCCGCTGAAGCTCGGCGGCGTCCTTGCGCAGGGCGCCGAGCGCCGCGGACTGCCCGCCGGGGGTGGCGCCGAACGACAGCAGATAGCCACCGCAGCCGACCGGCGGTGCCTTCGGCGCCTGGGACGGATCGGGATTGCACCGCAGAAGGCCGGTGCGCAGCCGGTCCACGTCGCTATGGCGTTCCTCCTTTATGCGCTCCTCTACCGCGGTTTGGAAGATCCGCAGCACCAGCGGCTCGGCGATGACCGTGCCCAGCATCAGGGCGACCAGCAGCCGCATCAGCAGCGGTGCGGCGCGCCGCTTGGCGTTGGGCTGCGGGGCGATCAGCCAGCGGTCCAGGTTCAATACGAACAGCATCCAGATCGCCGCGGGCAGCAGCGTCAGGTAGGACGTCTCCCCGACGGCCTCGTTCGCGAAATTCCACATCGAGAACGCGGCGATGACGGAGGTGCCGAGCACGATGCCGCCCAGCGCCGTGTACTTGCTGCGTTCGAACCACACCCAAGTAAGAAGGTTCTCGTCCACGCCGGTGAGCGTGCGCAGGTAGCGGGCCGGGTCAAAACGCTTGGGCCGGGGCTCGTCGACGGGCCGGTTGTAACCGTTCGGGAGTTTGAGGAAGTCAGTCAAGGAGTTCGTCCTCGTCCTTGATGAAATTGTCCCGGGAGTCGCCGGTGCCGGAGCCGTTCACGGAACCGGTCAGTCTCGCCGGACCCGCGCCGTTCTGCTGCGGCCCGGCTTCTACCGCCGTGGCGGCGGTCCCGTTCGCGGTCCCCGGGCGGTGCTCCATCATCTGCTGGAACACCTGCGAATAGTCGACGAAGTGTTCCGACCCGCTCATCTGGTTGACCAGGTTGAGCAGCAGCTGCTGGTGCATCGCCCGCTCCTCCGCCGCCCGCTCGTGCGCCCGCTGTTTCTCCTCGGCGCTGGCCTGATGGCGCCGTGTCGTGTCCTGCTCCTCCAGGCGGTGGCTGCGCTCGACGAGAGAGGCGACATCAACTTCGTGGCGGGTCAATCCGAGCGCGTCCAGGTAGGGACCTCCCTGGGCAATCAGCTCTGCCAGGCGCTGCACCGCATCGGTCTCGAACTCTCGCTGGCCGCGGAGCAGTTCTTGCCCCCTCCGCTCGTCCCGCAGCTTCTGTTCCCAAGCCCGCAGGTCCTCTGGAGTGAGCACCTCGATCCCGACGAACTCCACGTTCATCCCGGAGATCCGGGGTGCCAGGATCGTGGTGTAGGCGGTCATCCGCCGGGTTGCCTGGTCGCGTACGGCGTTGACCTCCTCGATTCGGTACTCCGCGCTGGCCCTGGACAGCTCACTGTCCCTGGCCAGATAGGTCCGCAGCGGGACGGTGACATCGCCGACTCCCTGCTGTGCGACAGTGACGGGGTCGGTGACCTGGCAGGTGAAGGACGCTCTGATCGTGAAGACGTCCGCCTCGCTCACCGAGGGCACGACCCGGTCGACCTCGACCAGCCGGGACCGGGTGTCCACCAGGCTCACCGACGAAGCCTCGACCACGTCCTCGTGTGCGGGGTCGAAGGCCATACCGTGCGGGTACTCGCGGTACTGGCCGCCGACCCGGAAGACATAGACCGCTCCCGGCGTGAGCTCGGGCAGGTCGGTGCGCTGCCGACGACGGGTCCACCAGCCGCGCTGGACGGTGGCCAGCGTCTGCTCCGTAACCACCGGGTAGTTCACTGCCACTACGTCATCCTCCTGGTACGAAAGGGTGGTTGGCCCGATTGCTGTGCTGCATCGAGCCGAGCAGTACGTGCGCCAGCTGCCGGGTTCCCGGCAGCGCGAAGTCGGGGTGCCGCAGCGCCGCCGACACATCGCCGCGTAGGCCCTCCCACTGCCGGGCGCTCATCGCGTCGCGCAGCGCCGTGCCCAGCGCGTGGACGGAATCGGTGGCCGAGCGGTCCTCCCGCAGCGCGGCCAGGGTCCGGCACAACTCGGTGACGGCCCGCGCTCGGCGCACGCTGAGCAGTGCGGTGCTCCACAGTGAGCCGAGCTGGGATGCAGTGCGCGATTCGCTGCGCAACAGAAATGCCGCGAGTGGCTCCCGCCCGGCGAGGCGGTCCGCCTCCAGGACCTGCACCACGATGTTCAGTGCCCGGGCACGGTCCTTGGTACGGTACGCATTTGCCACCTGTGTACGGACGTAACGCAGAAAGAACAGCGCCCGTTCGGGGTCGTGCTCGGCCGTCGCCAGGAACAGTGTCAGGGATCGCCGCGCGGCTGCGGCTACGCGCTCACCGCGCGCGGTCAGCACCCACAGCCAGTTGAGGGCCTCCAGACGGTACAGCGAGCCGAGCTCGCCGGCGAAGGCCATGGCCGCGGTGATGGCACGCGACTGGCCGGCGCCCAGCTTCGACCAGCCCAGCGCCATGTTCAGCGCCTGCGGAGCCAGCCGCTCGTCCGCGCACATGAACTGCAGCACGAACGCGGCGGTCAGCCGCTGGCTGCTGGTGCCGTCCGCCCACGGCCGTAGCAGCTTCTCCTCGACCTCCGAGAGCGCGTGCCGGGCCAGCAGCGCCACCCCACGGGCCACTTCGGCTCGGACGTCAAGACTGCTTTCGACGGACAGCTGGTTGAGCCACTGACGCAGGGGGTACCAGAGCCCGTACCCGTAGAGGGCGTGCAGTTCGCCGATGACCATCTCGCGCACCCGCGGAGAAGTGAAGACGATCCGCCGCTCATTACGGCAGTCGTCGTCACCCTGCTCCGTGCAGTGCACCGGCTCGGCGATTCCCACTGCGCGTGTCTGCCACTGCGCCCTGCTCTGCTCGACGCTTAGTCTCTGCTGTACCGGGGCGCTCTCGTCGGCCTGTGTGTCCTCGATGGAGCGCTTCCAGTCACGGGCATGGGCCCCCAGCGCGACCGAGACCTCCTCGAAGGTGCGCTCAGGCAGCCTTTCCGCGAAGGCCAGCGCGGCGATCGGCAGCAGGTCCTCGGCGGACGGCTCGGTCCGGAACCAATCCTGGACGGTCTGTTTCGTACGGTCCCGCAGGGTCGCCAGGGCCGCGTCCGGGCCGTCGGCGAGGTTCTTTGCCGCTGCTGCGATATCGGCGGGCCGCCGTAGTTCGGCAACTCTCTCCCGCAGTTCTTCCACCACCTGCGCAGATACACCCTGCTGGCTCGCGGACGTGTGCCGCAGGCCCAGCTTCTCCGTGTAGTGGTCGAACAGGACGAGCGGATCGGGCGGCCGCCAGGTGACGCAGAAGTCCGCCAGAGCAAGCCTGGACCGGGCTGCGGAGGACGCGGTCAGGACCAGATAGGAACCCTTGCGCCGCAACGTCCCCTGGAGCCGCTGGATCTGGAACTGCTGTACGGCGTTGTCGTCGGTCTCACCTGCGTAGTCGAGGATCACATACCCCAAGCCGTCTTTCAGCGCCCCTTCCGAGGCGAGGTCGGCCAGCGAATTGGCGGGGGACAGGCTGCGCAGTTTCGCTTCTGCCCCGAGCAGATCCCGCAGCATGGCGAATGCACCCGCGCGCCGACCGCTGCCGTCCTCGCCCACCAGGACCAGGACATGCTTGGAATGCAGTTGGCCGGCGGTCTCGTCATATTCGTCGGGGTGCAGATAGTGCTGCAGTACCCGGTCGATCTCGGCTGGCTCGACATAGCCGGGGGCCAGTCCGGGCGAGCCGGCCGAGCCGAAGCCGAAGACGGCGTCCGTAGCGTTGACCTGGGCGTAGAAGTTGTTGTAAACCCGCTGCTGGAGGGCGTCATTGAGATCCTTGTAGCCCTGTTCGTCGGCTTCCTGCTCTCTGCCGGGACCGGTAGAGAGCCTTGCTGGGCGTTCTTCTTTGGCCTGGTCCCCGGCGCCTGCTTGGTGTGGCTTCTCGTCGCCCTGCCCCGGCTGCTGCTCTCCACCTGCGCCTACCGGCCCGCCGGCGGCATCCGTGCCGCGGTCGTCCGGCTCCGAATGTTCGAATTCAGCCATTGGACCGCCCGAAGCCGACGACTCCACCTCGCAGGTCCACGGGGGCGTTGAAATTGTTGACGCTCACCTCGCGTCCCGTGACGTGCGTACGGACCATCGCCGCTGCTATCTCTCCGGAACCGTCCGTAGCCTGGGTGCCCGGCTGCGCCGTGGTAGCGAACTCTTGGTGGTCGAGCTGAAGTTGGCCCACATCATGACCCGGAACCCACAGCCATCCTGCCGATTCGTACTCCTTCTCCTGTACTTCCAGGCGCCGGAAGGCACTGGCCAGAAGCGTGGTGTGCCCGCCCGCGACGGTGGAGCGATACACCTCGTCGGACAGAAGGAGCACCAGATCGGCCGCCGGTGCCGCGGTCAACGCCGCGCGCAGCGGCGCTGAGTTGAGCAGTCGGCACGTAGTGACAACGGCCTGTCCGGCAAAGCCGTTGTCGGCCACCTCGACGGGTCCGTGATGGACTGCTGCCCGCAGCCGCATCCGTGCCGTGCTGACGCGGTCCTCGTTGTGTGCGGCCAGCTCCGCCACGATATGTCTGACGTAGTCGTCCACGATCCTGGGTTCGCAGCCGTCCGAGGGCGCGACGGCCAACTGCTCGTCACCCTTGGGCTGGATGTGCCACCGTGAGCGATCCAGCCCGGCATTCAGTGCCGCCCGGGAAAGCAGCCTGGGCAGATTGTGCTGGATCTCTGACTGTTTGCGGTCGTTGTTGCCCCCGTACGCCTGAACGTCCAAGGCAATGCATGTGCAGTGGTAGTACCCGGCCTGTGCGGCCACTTGGCCATTCCTCCCTCCTTCGCGGAGTTCCCGCGAAGCGCTGACGGAGAGGTTAGGAGGGCCAGCTGGAACTGAATCCGTATCAATACGGGTTCTCGTCACCGATTTTGGCGAAGGCGAGCAACTTCGGAATGTCACAGATCGTAATCCGACGGTAGTCGCGTTCCAGTAGTCCTTGCTGGGTGAGTGCGGCGAGTGCCTTCTCGGCGGTGGGCAGCGCGAGGCCGGCGAGCGACGCCAACTCGAGCTGGGTAAGCCGCACATCGAGCACACTCCGCAGTGTGCTGTTACCGTCGGTCGAATGCCCGTACGCCTGCGTTAATTCTGCTATCACCCGGGCCAGCCGGGTGGACGCGTCGTATGCCCGGAAGTCGAGTCGCCGGCGGTTCGCCCAGCGCAGCCGGCCGCTCATCATCCTGAACAGCGCCTTCATCGCATCTGGGTGCTGGGTCAGAAAAGACTCCAGCTCATGCTGCTGAAGGATGCGTGCCGTGACGTCGCTGCACGCGATGACCGTGCCGGACCGAGGGCGCTCCTCGAAAATGGCCATCTCGCCCACAAGGTCTCCAGCCACCCGAATTGCCAGTAACACCTCGCAGCCGCTCGCCGAGCTGGTGACCACCTTTACCACGCCTTTGGTCAGCAAAAGGGCATGTCGTCCGGTATCCCCCTGATGTAGCAGGGTCCGGTGCGCCGGATATGCGGCGAGTGTTCCCAAGCACATCAGACGATCCAGCGTATTGGCCCCCAATCGCCCCAGGAACGCCGTATCGGGCCACGGTTGCGCCGACGTCACCCCGCACACTCCCTCCGGCCGTACGCGAATAACACTTCACGCACCCCCGATAACGCGTACGTACCGCCCCCGCCAATCGCAGGCGCACTCCCCACCGGGCATGCCCGTCCATGGTGCCGCCGGTACGCGTTCCGCGAAGCCCGAATCTCCTATTGGCCAAATCTCAACTTCGGTCGGCCCGTGCGGTGTTGCCCTACTGCACAACTAGGTCGGCACCTGGGTCTGTGGCCCTCGTCCTGTCCTTCCCTGCGCCCCGCTTCGGCCGTTCAACTGCTCTGGATATATGGACTGCGTGTGTGAAGAGGCGCGCGGCGCCTCGCGGCTACAAGGCCGCCCGGGAGGACGGGGCCGGGGTCTGCACGGGTGGCGCATGCCCGAAGTGCCTGGCCGAGGCGCGATGAGGTGGAGTGGGATGAGGGGGCCACGTCGGTGCCGCCGACGTCATCGACGTCGGTGCAGCCGTCTCGACGGCACGGCTTGGCGACCTGTTTCTCGTATTCGCGGGAGTCCGACCCCAGACTCTCGCCAGCCCGTTCCTGCTCTGCGAGCCGGGCTCGCTCAGCCCGCGCCTCAGCCTCCTAGGCTTCCCCGCATGGTGGCGCAAAGGCCTCCTTCGCAGGTGCGGTCGCCGACCTCACGGTGCCCCGGCGGACGTGGACGTGGGCGGAGCCTCGGGGCGCAGTTCGTAGCGCTTGGCGTCGGGGTGGCGGGTGAAGGTCCGTACACCCGGGTGTGGTCCTCGAGCGTCCGCATCGGATCGAGGCGAGAGTGCATGAGATCTCCGTATGGCTGCTCCGCGACCTCGTCGGCTGGGTGCGCAGGCTCGCGCAGCGGCCGGACCGTCGGCGATGGGCGAGTGAAGCGATCACCAGTCGGCAACGGAGGCGGAGAACGTCGAAGGGCCCCACTGCGAGCAGTGGGGCCCTTCGACGTAGTGCCCGGTGAGGCACTGGCGGAGGATACGAGATTCGAACTCGTGAGGGGTTGCCCCCAACACGCTTTCCAAGCGTGCGCCCTAGGCCTCTAGGCGAATCCTCCGCCGCAAACAATACAAGACGTTGAGGAGTGCTCGCGAACCCGATCCGCGGGGGTGGGTCCTCGGGGCCGGCGGGGTCGTTCGCACGGGGGGCTATCCGCTAGGGTGGTGCGCAGCCCCTCACGTGGCGCTATCTCACCGAACTCCCCCAGGGCCGGAAGGCAGCAAGGGTAAGTGGGCTCTGGCGGGTGCGTGGGGGGCGCTTGCGTTCACGGGGCGGTCGGTTGTCAGTGGGGGCCGATATCGTCGTATGCGTGTCGTCCCTCGCGCTGTACCGCCGCTATCGCCCCGAGACCTTCGCTCAGGTCATCGGGCAGGAGCATGTGACCGATCCCCTGCAGCAGGCGCTGCGGAACAACCGCGTCAACCACGCGTATTTGTTCAGCGGGCCGCGCGGGTGCGGCAAGACGACCAGTGCGCGCATCCTGGCGCGCTGCCTGAACTGTGAGCAAGGTCCCACTCCCACCCCCTGCGGGGAGTGCCAGTCCTGCGTGGACCTGGCCAGGAACGGGCGCGGTTCGATCGATGTGATCGAGATCGACGCGGCGTCGCACGGTGGTGTGGACGACGCGCGTGAGCTGCGGGAGAAGGCCTTCTTCGGCCCGGCCAGCAGCCGCTACAAGATCTACATCATCGACGAGGCCCACATGGTCACGTCCGCGGGCTTCAACGCCCTGCTCAAGGTGGTCGAGGAGCCGCCGGAGCACCTGAAGTTCATCTTCGCCACGACCGAGCCCGAGAAGGTCATCGGGACGATCCGGTCGCGGACCCACCACTACCCCTTCCGGCTGGTGCCGCCGGGGACCCTGCGCGAATACCTGGGCGAGGTGTGCGGGCAGGAGGACATCCCGGTCGAGGACGGCGTGCTGCCGCTGGTCGTACGGGCCGGCGCGGGGTCCGTACGTGACTCGATGTCCGTGATGGACCAGCTGCTCGCCGGGGCGGGCGAGGCGGGTGTGACGTATGCCATGGCGACGTCGCTGCTCGGCTATACGGACGGGTCGCTGCTGGACTCGATCGTGGAGGCCTTCGCCGCCGGGGACGGTGCCGCGGCCTTCGAGGTCGTGGACCGGGTGATCGAGGGGGGCAACGACCCCCGGAGGTTCGTCGCCGACCTGCTGGAGCGGCTGCGGGATCTGGTGATCCTGGCCGCCGTGCCGGACGCGGCGGAGAAGGGGCTGATCGACGCCCCGGCCGATGTCGTCGAGCGGATGCAGGGGCAGGCCTCCGTCTTCGGCGGCGCGGAGCTGAGCCGCGCCGCGGACCTGGTCAACACGGGTCTGACGGAGATGCGCGGCGCCACCTCGCCGCGGTTGCAGCTGGAGCTGATCTGCGCCCGGGTGCTGCTCCCGGCGGCGTACGACGACGAGCGGTCGGTGCAGGCGCGGCTGGAGCGGCTGGAGCGCGGCGCGGGCGCGGCGGCACTGGCGGGCGGCGGTCTGGGTGCCGGCCAGGTGATGACCGGCGTCGGTGGACCGGCGGTCGGGTACGTACCGGGGCCCGAGGCACACGGGGGCGGGGCGCCCGCGGGGCCGTCCGGGCCCGCGGCGGCACGGGCGGCGGTACGGGGCGCCATGGGAGCGCCGAGCGCGTCGGGACCGGCCGGTACGGCTGGTGCGCCGGGTGCGCAGCCGACGGGCGGGCAGGCGGACGCCGGGGGAGCGCCGGGCGCCGGTGCCTCCGGTGCGCCTGCTGGTGAGGGTGCCGCCGGGCAGCGTCCGGGGGAGTGGCCTGGTGGTGCCCCTGGAGCCCCAGTGCAGGGCGCGCCTGGGCACGGCGGCGCCGAGCAGGGCGCGCAGGGCGGCGGACAGGTGCCGGGCGCGTGGCCCGGTGCCGGTGCCGGTGCCGGTGCGGGTGGCGCGGCCGGGCCGGGGGCTGCCCCTGGTGCCGGGCCGGGGGCCTGGCCTGCCGGGGCCGGAGCTGGAACCGGATCCGGGCCGGGAGCCGGGGCCGGAGCTGGGGCTGACGGCGGAGCCGGTGCGGGTGCCGAGCCGGGCGCGTGGCCCGGTGGGGCTGCCCCCGGTGGCGCGGCCGCGGCGAGTGGTGGACAGGGTGCGGGACAGCGTCCGGGGGCCTGGCCCGCGGGCGGGGGCGGCGGGCAGCAGTCCGGCGCCGAGGGCAGGCAGCCCGGCGGGTGGCCGTCCGCGGCCGCGCCGGGACAGGGCGCGCCGAGCGGGCCGCCCGCGGCGCCCCCCGCGCCGCAGTCCGCTCCCGTACAGCAGCCGGTGCAGCAGCAGCCGCAGCAGGCGGCGGCCGGTGCGCCGGGGGCGTCCCAGGGTGCCGCCCAGGTGCGGCAGATGTGGCCGGAGATCCTGGAGGCGGTCAAGGGACGGCGCCGTTTCACCTGGATTCTGCTCAGCCAGAACGCCCAGGTCTCGGGCTTCGACGGGACGACGCTGCAGATCGGCTTCCCCAACTCCGGCGCGCGCGACAGCTTCGCCAACGGCGGCAGCGAGGACGTGCTCAAGCAGACGCTGGCCGAGAAGTTCGGCGTGCAGTGGCGCGTCGAGGCGATCGTCGACCCGTCGGGCGGCGCCAACCCGCCGGGTGGGCCCGCGCCCCGCGGCGGTGGCTTCGGCGGCGCCGGTGGCGGCGGTTTCGCAGGCAACAGCGCTGGCAGCGGCTTCGGCGGCGGAGCGCCCGCCGCGCCCGCGCAGCCCACTCCGCCGCCGTCGCCCGCTCCGCCCGCGCAGAGCGGCTCCGGCCCGTCGGCAGGGCAGGGCGGCGGCGCGCAGCTGGCCCGTCAGGCCGTGGCGTCCCCGTCCTCCACCGGTACGCAGGGCGGCGGCCGCGCCACCCCCGCATCGGAGCCCGCCCACCGCGAGCCCGAGCCCCCGCCGTACTCCATCGAGGACGACATGCCGGCCGAGGACGACCCCGACCTGGTCGACTCCGCCCTCAGCGGCCACGACCTGATCGTCCGCGAACTGGGCGCGACGGTCGTGGAGGAGTTCAACAACGACGAGTGACCGCCTGCCGCCCGGGTCCTTCCGGCCGACCGGCACGTCCCCGGGACCGGCTCCCCAGGCCGCCTTCCCCGACCGGCCGACGGGCTGGGGCGGCCGAGGCTCTTGGCCGTACGGCCAGGCAGCGTTGCCCACCACCATCGGGAAGCGTTGACCGGACCCGTCGAGGCGCCCCCGCCGCCCCCACAAGGTGTGCTCCCCCCGCCCCATCGAGGCGCGCCCCTCCGGCCAGGGAGGGCGCTCTCTCCCCCCGGCCGCGGTGCCTGACAAGGCCGCAGGGGTCGATGTGAGCCCTGGCCTCCCGGTCTTGGCATGAGTGGGCTGGCCGGGGGTGGGGCGGAGGGCTGGGGAGTGGGAGTGCGCCGGTGGTGTGGGGGTGCTGGTGGGGTTGTGGGCGTACATCCGTGCTCCTCCGTACGGCGTAGGGCGTACCGCTCGTGGAGCACGTAGGCTCGGGCTACCGCACCAATCGTTGTCGTAAGGCAGGAGTCACGTAGTGATCCCCGGTGGTCAGCCCAACATGCAGCAGCTGCTTCAGCAGGCCCAGAAGATGCAGCAGGACCTCGCGGCGGCCCAGCAGGAGCTGGCCGAGACGCCCGTGGAGGGCTCGGCGGGCGGTGGGCTCGTCAAGGCGACGGTGACCGGCGCCGGCGAGCTCCAGGGCCTGGTCATCGACCCCAAGGCGGTCGACCCGGAGGCCGGTACCGCCGAGGAGAACGCCGAGACCCTCGCGGACCTCGTGCTGGCCGCCGTACGGGACGCCAACGCCTCCGCGCAGCAGCTCCAGCAGCAGAAGCTCGGCCCGCTCGCCCAGGGGCTGGGTGGCGGCGGAATCCCCGGTCTCCCTTTCTGAGAGCGGGCCAACTAGCGTACGCAGCACGGCACAAGAGGAAAGAAGCAGGTGAAGACGTTCCGTGTATGAAGGCGTTGTTCAGGAACTGATCGACGAGCTGGGCAGGCTGCCCGGCGTCGGTCCCAAGAGCGCGCAGCGGATCGCCTTCCACATCCTCCAGGCCGAGCCGACCGATGTCCGCCGGCTCGCCAGCGCGCTGATGGAGGTCAAGGCGAAGGTCCGGTTCTGCAGCGTGTGCGGCAATGTCGCGCAGGACGAGCAGTGCCGGGTCTGTCAGGACCCGCGCCGCGACCCGGCGGTCATCTGCGTGGTGGAAGAGCCCAAGGACGTCGTCGCCATCGAGCGGACGCGGGAGTTCCGCGGGCGGTACCACGTCCTCGGCGGGGCGATCAGCCCGATCGAGGGCGTGGGCCCGGACGACCTGCGGATCAGGGAACTGCTGGCGCGGCTCGCGGACGGCGCCGTCACCGAGCTGATCCTGGCCACCGACCCGAACCTGGAGGGCGAGGCCACGGCCACGTACCTCGCACGCCTGGTCAAGCACATGGGCCTGAAGGTCACGCGGCTGGCCAGCGGGCTGCCGGTCGGGGGCGATCTGGAGTATGCCGACGAGGTCACGCTCGGGCGGGCCTTCGAAGGGAGGAGACTTCTCGATGTCTGATGCCACGCTGCACGCTGTGACGCAGGACCCGGACGACTTCGCCGTCCAGATCTCCGACTCGATCGAGAGCTTCATCGTGGCGGTCACGGAGGTGGCGCGCGGCGACGAGCCGGACAGCGCGGTGCCGTTCCTGCTGCTGGAGGTCTCCCAACTGCTGCTCACCGGCGGCCGGCTGGGGGCGCACGAGGACATCGTGCCGGACGAGCGGTACGAGCCCGACGTCGGCCCGGAGCCGGACGTCGACGAGCTGCGCGAGCGGTTCGCGGCGCTGCTGGACCCGGTCGACGTCTACTCCGAGGTCTTCGACCCGTACGTACCGCGCAGTGCGCCCGTCGCCTGCCGGATCTCCGACGACCTCGCCGACATCGTCACCGACCTGCGGCACGGCCTGGCGCACTACCGCGCCGGCCGGGTCAGCGAGGCGCTGTGGTGGTGGCAGTTCTCCTACCTCTCCAACTGGGGCCCGACCGCCTCCGCCTGTCTGCGCGCCCTGCAGTCGCTGGTCGCGCACGTACGCCTGGACCAGCCGCTGGACGAGCTGGATGGGCTGGACACCGACAGCGCGGCGGACGCCGAGGACCAGCTCGCCGAGGAGGCGGGCAAGGTCATGGCGGCGGAGATCGCGGGACCGCTGGGACTGCGGGGGGTCTGAGCGGGGCCGCCCGATGCCCTATCTGTTTCTGACGCACTGGGCCCGGCCAGCTCTGACCGCACTGATCGTGCCGGGTGCCGCCGTGCCCCGGGCCGAGTGGATCGCGGCGGCGGCGCTGTCGGCGGGGCCGGGGCCGGAGTCCTGGGCCGGGGCGGACACCGAGCTCCGGCGGCGGATCGTACGCTCCTGCCGCGCCCTCCCCGCGTACGGCCTGGCCCGCCTCATCGACGAACGTCCCTACGCCGACCCCGCCGGATCCGCCGACTCCTACCGCCGGTGCCGCGCCCGGCTGACCGCGGACTTCCGGGCCGAGCGCGGAGGGATCGCCCGTATCGCCTGGCCGCAGGAGCAGCAGTGGCCGGCGCTGCGCGGACTGCTGGCCCTGACAGCCATGGCGTCCCGGGAGACCGCCGGCACGGCACTGCCCGCGGACGAGAATCCGCTGGACGCCTTCACCCGGTACAGCGTGCGCACGCTGAGCGCCGAAGACGGAGCCGAAGCCGAAGGCGCAGATGAACTCGGGCACGCGCCGTAACCGTCCGGCCGCGCTGTGAGCTGGGTTACGTTTCCGTGTGCCTCCGGCCGGAAGGGGAAGGTGGCTCGCCGAGCGGGCGCGATGGGGCGCCGTGGCCGGTCGCGGTGTGACACGCGGGTTCACAGGGATCGATGTGTGAGCAATGTGTCTCACGATGTGGTACTGGCCGGGCGGTTTCCGCCTGCTCGTTAGACTGAGCCGACCGCATGACCCCTATTTCCGGGGGTCCGGGAGAAAACTCCCGATGAGACAGTTGCGAGGAGCGCACGTGGGCCTTGTCGTGCAGAAGTACGGCGGCTCATCCGTTGCGGATGCCGAGGGCATCAAGCGCGTTGCCAAGCGAATTGTCGAAGCCAAGAAGAATGGCAACCAGGTGGTTGCCGTGGTTTCGGCGATGGGCGACACGACGGACGAGCTGATCGATCTCGCGCAGGAAGTGTCCCCGATCCCGTCGGGGCGCGAGTTCGACATGCTGCTGACCGCCGGAGAGCGGATCTCCATGGCCCTGCTGGCGATGGCGATCAAAAACCTCGGTCACGAGGCGCAGTCCTTCACCGGGAGCCAGGCCGGTGTCATCACCGACTCCGTGCACAACAAGGCACGGATCATCGATGTGACGCCGGGGCGGATCAAGACCTCGATCAACGAGGGCAATATCGCCATCGTCGCCGGATTCCAGGGTGTGTCCCAGGACAAGAAGGACATCACCACGCTGGGGCGGGGCGGCTCGGACACCACCGCCGTCGCGCTGGCGGCCGCGCTGGAGGCCGATGTCTGCGAGATCTACACGGATGTGGACGGTGTGTTCACCGCCGATCCGCGGGTCGTGAAGAAGGCCCGGAAGATCGACTGGATTTCGTTCGAGGACATGCTGGAGCTGGCGAGCTCCGGGTCCAAGGTGCTGCTGCACCGCTGCGTGGAGTACGCACGCCGTTACAACATCCCGATCCACGTGCGCTCGTCCTTCTCGGGACTGAAGGGCACCTGGGTCAGCAACGAGCCGCAAGGGGACCAGCCCATGGAGCAGGCGATCATCTCGGGCGTCGCACACGACACCTCCGAGGCGAAGATCACGGTCGTCGGCGTACCGGACAAGCCGGGCGAGGCCGCGACGATCTTCCGTGCGATCGCGGACGCCGAGGCGAACATCGACATGGTCGTGCAGAACGTCTCGGCCGCCTCGACGGGCCTGACGGACATCTCCTTCACGCTGCCCAAGGACGAGGGCCGCAAGGCCGTGGCGGCGCTGGAGAAGACCAAGGCCTCGGTCGGCTTCGACTCGCTGCGCTACGACGACCAGATCGCCAAGATCTCGCTGGTCGGCGCGGGCATGAAGACCAACCCCGGCGTGACCGCGACCTTCTTCGAGGCGCTGTCCAACGCGGGCGTGAACATCGAGCTGATCTCGACATCCGAGATCCGTATCTCGGTGGTCACCCGCGCCGATGACGTCAAGGAAGCGGTGCAGGCCGTGCACACCGCCTTCGGCCTGGACAGCGAGAGCGACGAAGCGGTCGTCTACGGCGGCACCGGGCGATGACCTTCGCCCCCGCGGGCCGTACGGGAGACCGCACGGCCCGCAAGCCGCATCTCGCCGTCGTCGGCGCCACCGGCGCGGTCGGCTCGGTCCTGCTCGGAATCCTCTCCGAGCGGGCCGACATCTGGGGCGAGATCCGGCTGATCGCCTCGCCCCGCTCGGCCGGCCGCAAGCTGACCGTACGGGGCGAGGAGGTCGAGGTCCTCGCGCTCGCCGAGGAGGTCTTCGACGGCATCGACGTCGCGATGTTCGACGTGCCGGACGAGGTCTCCGCGCAGTGGGCGCCGATCGCCGCGTCCAAGGGCGCGGTCGTGGTGGATAACTCGGGCGCTTTCCGGATGGACCCGGACGTCCCGCTGGTCGTCCCCGAGGTCAACGCGCACGCGGCGCGGGTGCGCCCGCGCGGGATCGTCGCCAACCCCAACTGCACGACCCTGTCCATGATCGTGGCGCTGGGCGCGCTGCACGCGGAGTACGGGCTGCGCGAGCTGATCGTCTCCTCGTACCAGGCCGTCTCGGGCGCGGGCAAGGAGGGCGTCGACACGCTGCGGGCGCAGCTCTCGGCGGTGTCGGGTACGGAACTGGGCACCGCGCCCGGGGACGTGCGCCGGGCCGTGGGCGAGGCCCTCGGCCCCTTCCCGGCGCCGATGGCGCTCAATGTCGTGCCGTGGGCGGGCTCGCTCATGGAGGACGGCTGGTCCTCCGAGGAGCTCAAGGTCCGCAACGAGTCCCGCAAGATCCTGGGGCTGCCGGACCTGAAGGTCACCGCGACCTGTGTACGGGTGCCGGTGATCACCACCCACTCGCTGACCGTGCACGCGCGGTTCGAGAACGAGGTCTCGGTCGCGGGGGCGCACGAGATCCTGGCGTCCGCGCCCGGTGTGGTGGTCAGCGACAACCCCGCCCAGGGCGAGTTCCCCACGCCCGCCGACGTGGTGGGCACCGACCCGACCTGGGTCGGGCGGGTGCGCAGGTCGCTGGACGATCCGACGGCGCTGGAGCTGTTCGTGTGCGGGGACAACCTGCGCAAGGGCGCGGCGCTGAACACCGCGCAGATCGCCGAGGTGGTGGCGGCCGAACTGGGTCCCGAACTGGATGCCTAGGGCGGCCCCCGAACTGGATGCCTAGGGCATACTTTGGGGCGCCCTAGGAGATACTTTGAGAGACCTGTGAAGGTCCTGTGAGCGAAACGTTGGTCCAAACCACTTGAACTGGGCAGCGGCTCTGTTCGACTATTTCGCTCCCCGCCTTACTGCAACCGGTAGTTGGGCGGGGAGCGTCTTTGTGGCCGCCCCTCAAGGGCGTCCGCAAGGCTGCTGGAAAAAATGGGGCATTGGGGAAGAGCTGGTACGCATGAGGGCATTTGACGCACCGTCAAAAACGGTGCCTTGCGCGTACAACCCTGATGGGGGGAAGCGTGTCCAACAGGCGTGGCAGAGGTACTCGGCATCGCGATCGCCCCAGGGGGCGCAGGCGGCACAACCGTGCGGCCGCGGCGTTCCCGTACGCCGGGGGGCATGCCGGTGATCGCTCCCTGGCCCGCCGCCCAGCCCGCACAGCCCGCGCAGATTCCCTCGCAACGTGGGGACGCTGACGACGCGATGGCAGCGGGCACGACAGTCGACCACCTCACCGAGACCTACCGCGCGCACTACCGCTCGCTGCTCGGACTCGCCGCGCTGCTGCTGGACGACACCGCTTCGTGCGAGGACGTGGTCCAGGAGGCCTTCATCCGTGTGCACTCCGCGCGCGGACGGGTGCGCGACCCGGAGAAGACCCTCGCCTATCTGCGGCAGACGGTCGTCAACCTCTCCCGCTCCGCGCTGCGCCGCCGCATCCTGGGCCTCAAGCTGCTCTCCAAGCCGATGCCGGACATGGCCAGTGCCGAGGAGGGCGCGTACGAGCAGCTGGAGCGCGATCAGCTGATCAAGGCGATGCGCGGGCTGCAGCGGCGCCAGCGCGAAGTGCTGGTCCTGCGCTACTTCGCGGACATGACCGAGGCACAGGTCGCCGAGACGCTCGGCATATCGCTCGGCTCGGTCAAGGCATACGGCTCGCGGGGGATCGCGGCGCTTCGCGTCGCCATGGAGGCTCCCGTATGAACGGCAGGCAGCCCGGCCCGTACGACCCGTACGACCAGCACCACCAGCACGACGAGCGTGATGACGGCGATCAGCGCGACCAGCACGATCAGCGCCCCACGCGTGAGACGCACCACCTGAACGGCCCGCGGCAGCGCCCGCACGATCCTGAGAGTTACGACCCGCACGGCATGAACGGCCCGCAAGACCCGCGCGATCCGGACGGCACCACCGGTGCCCCCGGCGCCTTCGCCCACGGCGCGGCCGACCCCGGCACCGGCCCGGACGGGCTCGACGACCTGCACGCCCTCCTCGGCCTCGGCGGCTCGGGGCGCGGCGGCGCCTCGGGGCCCGGCGGCCCGGACACGCCGACCGGTCCGCAGGGTCCCGGCGACGACGGCGACGACGGCGTGGACGAGCAGGAGCTGCGCCGGCTGCTGCGGGGTGCGGTACGCGACCTGGAGCCCGCGCCCGACTCGCTGGAGCATCTGCGCCGCGCGGTGCCGGCCAGGCGCCAGCGCCGCCGCCACGCCGTGCTGGGCGCGGCCGCCGCGCTGCTGGTCGGCGGGACCTCCATCCCCGCCGTGGTGCACGTCACCAACACCGCGGACACCTCCCAGGACATGCCCCACCACGCCGCGGGCAGCCGCCAGGCCCCCGAAGGCACCACCGGCGCCCACGGCGAGGGCACCGAGCGCCGCCGCCCCTCGCCCACCGTCTCGGGCGGGAAGAAGGGCGAGAAGGGCAAGCCCGAGGAGAAGGGCCAGGACAAGGGGCAGGACGACACCGACAGCACGCTGCCGGGCGCCTCGCCCGTCCCGCCCGCGCCGACCGCGACGATGGACGTCACCTCGCCGGTCTGCGCCCGCGACCAGCTCGGCTCCGGCTCCGGCACGGTCGGCCCCGCCGACTCCGCTGGCCGTATCTACGGCGCCTTCCGGGTGGTGAACACCTCCAGCACCGCGTGCTCGGTCGAGGGCGGCGGGGTGGTGGGCGCCGTCGCCAAGGGCAGCGCCGACAGCTCCCGCATCCACGTCGTCGACCACACCTCGGGGGACGCGGCCACCGGCCTGCCCGACCCGGTCAACGCGCCGGGCCAGTTCGTCCTCAAGCCCGGCCAGGCCTACGAGGTCAAGTTCGCCTGGGTGCCCGCCCAGGGCGGCGGCACCTCCGGGTGCGCCGCCGAGCCCAAGCCCACCCCGACGCCCGGCCCCTCGCAGGGCCCCAGCACCGCTCCGGAGACCTCCACGGGGGCCAAGGAGACCGAGGGCGGACAGGCGGGCGGCGGCGAGGGCACGCCCACCGACGGCAAGCAGCCCCCCAGTGTGGCGCTCAGCCACACCCCGGAACAGGGCGAGCCCGCCGCGGCCGACACGCAGATACCCGACGCGTGCGCCGGAACGATCTACCGCACCGAAGCCCTGCCGGCCCAGTAGCCGCAGGCACTCCAGGGGCTGATCCACAGGACACCCCAGGTCCTGACGACGGGTCCGCACCGCGGAGGGGGCGGTGCGGCCCCGCCGTCGGGGCATTTCGTGGCGGCCCGTACCGTTGAGGGCGTGTACCGGTTCCTGCTGACCCCGCGGTGGTGGGGGATCAACGTCTTCGCCGTACTGGCGATCCCCTTCTGCATTTTCATGGGCAGCTGGCAGCTGAGCCGGTTCGAGGACCGGGTCGACTCCCACCAGCAGCAGGAGGACCGCACCGCCGAGGCCAAGGTCGCGGCCGCCGAGCCGCTGCAGAAGCTGCTGCCCGTCGACAAGGCCACCTCGGGCCGCCGGGCCACCGCCAGCGGGCGCTACGACCTGGGGCACCAACTGCTCGTACCGGACCGCACGTTGGACGACAAGCGCGGCTTTTACGTGCTGACGCTGCTGCGTACGGACGGCGGGAAGGCGCTGCCGGTCGTACGGGGCTGGCTGCCCGGTGACGCGGACGAGCGGGCCGATACGGCCAGGGTGCCCGCCCCGCCGGCCGGCCGCGTCACGGTCACCGGCGCGCTGCAGGCCTCCGAGAACCAGGGCACCGACGGGGTGCACGCCTCCGGCGGCCTGCCCAAGGGACAGCTGGGCATGATCAGCGCCGCCTCGCTGGTCAACCTCGTGCCCTACGAGGTCCACGACGCGTGGATCACCGTCGGCGAACCGCAGGCCCCGCTGAAGGCCGTGCCGCCCGCCGCGGCGGAGGGCAGCGGGCTGGACCTGAAGGCCTTCCAGAACCTCGGCTACACCGGCGAGTGGTTCGTCTTCGCGGGCTTCGTCCTCTTCATGTGGTTCCGGCTCTTCCGCCGCGAGGCGGAGGCGGCCCGGGACGTGGCCCTGGGCCTCGTACCGGAGCAGGCGGGACCCGACGGCACGCCGGGCCCCGACCAGAGCCGGGAAGAGCCCGCGGCCCGGGGCTGAACCGCCCCGGACCGCGGACCGACCGCGCTCTCACGGCCGCGCAGCCGGCGCAGCGCCCAGGTGCCGCAGGGCGAAGTCCAGCTCCAGGCGCAGCTGCTTGATCCGCTCCTCCACCACCAGCGAGCCGTGCCCCGCGTCGAAGCGGTAGACCTCGTGCGGATGGCCGCGCTCCTGGAGCCGCTCGACGTAGTTGTCGACCTGCCGGATGGGGCAGCGCGGGTCATTGACCCCCGCGGAGATGTAGACGGGCGCGCGCACCGCGTCGACATAGGTGATCGGCGAGGACGCCTCGAAGCGCTCGGGCACCTCCTCCGGGGTCCCGCCCAGCAGCGTGCGGTCCAGCGCCTTGAGCGCCTCCATCTCGTCGTTGTACGCGGTGACGTAGTCCGCGACCGGCACCGCCGCCAGGCCCACCGCCCACGCCTCGGGCTGCGTACCGAGCCCCAGCAGCGTCAGATAGCCGCCCCAGGAGCCGCCCGAGAGCACCAGCTTCCCGGGGTCGGCCAGCCCCGAGTCCACCGCCCACTGCCGGACCGCCGCGATGTCCTCCAGCTCGATCAGCCCGACGCGGTGCTTGAGCGCGTCCGTCCATGCCCGGCCGTAGCCCGTCGAGCCGCGGTAGTTGACGCGTACGACGGCGAAACCGTGGTCCACCCACGCCGCGGGCGCCGACGCGAAACCGTCGCTGTCGTGGTGGGTGGGGCCGCCGTGGATCTCGAAGATCGTCGGGAACGGGCCGTCGCCCGCGGGGCGCTGCACCAGCGCGTGGACCGTCCCGCCGGGCCCCTCCACCCAGGCGTCCGTCACCGGCACCGAGCCCGGCGGCTTCATGCCGGGCGGGTCCAGTACGACCTTGCCGGAGGTCGAGCGCACCTCGGGCGGCTGCGCGGCGGAGGACCACAGGAACTCCACCGTCCCGTCGGGCCGCGCCCCGGCGCCCGCGACGGTCCCGGACGGGGTCTGGACGCGGGTCAGCTCCTCGGTGGCCGGGTCGTAGCGCCACAGCTCGCTGCGCGCCTGGTACTCGTGCTCGATGAGCAGGGCCGAGCCGTCCGGATACCAGTCGGCGCCCACATCGCCGGGCAGATCGATGGCCAGGTCCTTGTGCTCGCCCGTCATCGGGTCCCAGATCATCGGCTCCCAGCGGCCCCGCCGCTGGTGGCCCACCAGCAGCCGTGAGTCGCCCGGCACGGGTGCGAAGCCCATCACCGACAGGCCCAGCTCCTTGGTGCCGCCCTCGGTGTCGTCCAGCTCGGCGACGGTGGAGCCGTCGGGCCGCACGACCCACAGCGCCGAGTGCATCGCGTCGCCGTGCTCGGTGTGCTCGATGGCGATCAGCGACCCGTCGCGGGAGAGGCCGCCGACCCCCGCCGACTCGCGGTGCCGGTAGATCTCCACCGGGCCCTCGTCGGGCCGTACGACATGGATCGTGGTGCCCTCCTCGTCGGTGGAACGGCCCACGACGGCCGTACCGTCACGCCCGATGGCCAGGCCGGCGGGGTAGGAGGCATCCAGCCCCGGCGTCGCGGGCTCATCGGCGCGCTCGCCGCCCTCGCCCCACCCGGCGAACGGCTGGCGCATCCACACGCCGAACTCGTCGCCGTCGGTGTCGGAGAACCACCAGATCCACTCGCCGTCCGGGGTGAGCGTGCCGTGCGTGGTCCCGTTGGGGCGGTCGGTGACCTGGCGCTGCTCGCCACTGGCGCGGTCCCAGGCGTACAGCTCGAAGGTGCCCGTGGCGTTGGACACGAACAGCGAGCGGTCCGGGGCGTCCTCGGCCCACTCGGGCAGGCTCACCCGCGGCGCTCTGAACCGCTTCTCCCAGTCCGGCATGGCCTCGGCGCCCCGCGGGCCGCCGCTCGTCGTATCGATCTCCTCAGTCATGGCCCCATTCTGCGCCGGGCCACGGACAATTCGGTGGCGGGCCGGCACAGCCTGTGGATAACTTCGCGGCATGCACAGAACCACGGCACCCGAGGACTGGCGTGCGGCCAACCGTGCGATGTGGGACGAGCGCGTACCGATCCACGTGGCCAGTGACTTCTACGACTTCGAGGGATTTCGCCAAGGCAAGGACGCCATCCGTGACTTCGAGGCCGCCGAGGTCGGCGACGTCACCGGCAAGACCCTGCTGCATCTGCAGTGCCACGTCGGGCAGGACACCCTTTCCTGGGCCCGCCGCGGCGCCGCTCAGGTCGTCGGCCTGGACTTCTCCGAGCCCGCCGTCGAGGTCGCCCGCGAGCTGGCCGCCGAGCTGGGCCTGGGCCCCGAGCGCGCCTCGTTCGTCGCGGCCGATGTGTACGACGCCGCCGAGGCCGTCCCCGACCCCTGCTACGACATCGTCTACACGGGCATCGGCGCCCTGTGCTGGCTGCCCGACATCCGCCGCTGGGCCGAGACCGCGGCCTCTCTCGTCGCCCCCGGCGGCTTCCTCTACCTCGCCGAGTTCCACCCGCTGGTGGACGCGCTGGACCCGGACACCGGCTCGCGCATCGCGCACGACTACTTCAGCCAGGACGCCTGGGTCGACGAAACCCCCGGTACGTACACGGACTTCAGCGCCCCGACGGTCAACAACCGCAGCGTGGAGTGGCAGCACCCCATCGGCGAGGTCGTCTCCGCCCTGTCCGCCGCCGGGCTGCGCATCGACTTCCTGCACGAGCACGACAAGACGCTCTTCAAGCACCTCGGCTCGCTGGAGCGCGGCGAGGACGGCTACTTCCGCCTGCCTGCCGACCGCCCCCGCGTCCCGCTCATGTACTCCCTGAAGGCGTCGCGCCCCTGAAGTCCGGTGTCCGGGCCACGGCCGTGCTGCCCTCGGCTCACGGCCGTGATGCGCTCAGGTCACGGCTGCGCTGCGATCAGGTCACGGCTGCGCTGCGCTCACTTCAGGTCCCGGCCGAGCATCAGCGTCCCGGACACGATCTGCCGGGCGACCGCGGTGATCGGTTCGTCCAGCGTGAACGCCCGCGCCCGGATGAGCGCCAGCGCGTCGCCCACCGGGCGGCCGGACCGCGCGGACACTATCCCGGCGGCCTGCTGGACCACATCGCGGTGGTCGACCCCGCCGTACAGGTCGGGATCGGCGTCCGGCCCCAGCAGCACCGTCCGCATGAGGGTCTCGGCGAGATCGGCCAGCATGGAGGTGTTCCCGAGGCCCGGCCGCGGATCGAAGACGGCCAGAGTGCCCAGGCAGACGCCCGGCGAGGCCAGGGGTACGGCGACCACCTCACTGATGTCCAGTGCGGCCAGCTCCGGACCGTAGAGCGGCCAGCGCTTGGTGATGACCGGACGGCGGACGGCGACCTGGCGGCCGACCCGCGCCGCCTCGGTGGTCGGACCCTCGCCGATCACGTACTCCAACTCCTGCGCCGCTTTGGAGGGTTGGTCGGAGGCGGCGACGGCCAGCTGGCGGTGATCGGAGTCGACCAGGGTCAGCGCCGCGCTGCCGGTCCCACAGGCCTCCGCGACCCCGCTCATGAAGCGCGGCGGGGCGCCGTTTCCCGTGGTCCACCCCGTCATACGCTGCGCGAAGGACTCCTGGAGCCGGGCCGAGGAGGTGTGGCGGTCCGCCATTCTGCGGTGCATCGAGGCGAGCTGCCGATGGAATTCGCCGCCGTCGCCCGCCGCCAGGCGCTCGTGCCGCTCGGCCGACGCCCGCTCGCGGTCGGCGCGCTGATGAGCTGCCGCGGCCCGCCGTTGCGCGGCCACCGCCCTTTCCGAACTACCCTCTGCGGGGCTCATCTTTGTAGCCTACGCCGCATCCCCGGCGTCAGGCGCCGCTCTCGTCCGCCTTCTCCTCCATCAGCAGGACCACACCGCTGTTGTGGCCCCCGAAGGGGGAGCACGTCACACTGCACAGGATGGTCCGGCCCCTGCGGTTGACGGCCGGGATGTCGACGGTGCCGGGCTTGCTGCTCGATTCCAGGCACTCCTGGATCACGGCCTTCAGGTCCTCGGCGGGAAGCCCGAAGTCCAGGGAGAAGAACGGCTGGTCGGCCACCTCTTCGGCGCGCAAGCCCCACAGCTCCGCCGCGCCGCGGTTCCAGCACTTGACCCGTTTGTCGGAGTCCAGGACCACCACGGCCGCCGCGATGCCGCTCACCACGCCCTCCAGGAAGGCGCGGGTCTCGTTCAGCTCGTCCGTGCGGATGCGCAGCTCCTCGTTCATCGTCTCCAGTTCCTCGTTGCCCGACTGGAGTTCTTCGTTGGTGGTCTCCAATTCCTCGTTGGTGGACTGGAGTTCCTCGTTCGTCGTCTCCAGTTCCTCGATGCTCGACTGGAGTTCCTCGTTGGTGGTCTCCAGTTCCTCGTTGGTGGACTGGAGTTCCTCGTACGCCGTCTCCAGGTCCTCCCGTACGCGCTTGACCTCGGTCTTGAGCTGGGTGGCGACCGTGACGTCGGAGAAGCTGACGGTGGTGACGGCCGGCAGCCCGTTGGCGCCCATGAGCGGCTGCACGAGGATGTCGAAGTACTGGAGGTCCTCGCCCAGCCGACGCTCCACACCGTTGATGCGCAGCGTCCGGCGCTCGTGGGTGGCCTGCTCGATCAGGGAGCGCAGCTCCACGGGCCGGTAGGAGACCTCCAGGTCCTGGAAGGGGCGGCCGATGTCGTTGGTGGTCAGCGAGAACTGGGTCCGCGCAGGGCTGTTGATCATCACCACGGTCCCGTCGGAGTCCACCGACACCGACGGGACAGGGATGGCGTCCAGGATCATGTCGCGCATCTGCCGGGAGCGCGCGATGGAGTGCTGCTCGCCCCCGCCGGGGTTCCCCCTGGCCTTCACCGGGGCCGGGTGGTACGGCGGGCTGTTCTCGCCCGGGCGGCGCCGGAAGACGCGCTGGCGCATGCTGACGACCTCGAACCGCTCGGTGTCGTTCAGCAGCATCTCGGCCTTGCCGAGGAAGAGGAACCCGCCCTCCCGCAGGGCGAAGTGGTAGCGGTCCACGATCTGCGTCTGCGCCTCGACGTTGAAGTACATCAGGGTGTTGCGGCAGACCAGCAGATCCAGCCGGGAGATCGGGGCGTCCCGGGTGATGTCGTGCCGCCCGAAGATCACCCGGCGCCGCAGGTCCGGCCGGAAGCTGAACTGGGTGCCGTTCTGCTCGAAGTACTTCTCGCGCAGCTCCGGGGAGAGCGGCTCCAGGGACTTGGCGCTGTAGAGCCCGGAGCGGGCCTCGCGCAGTGCCTCCTCGTCCACGTCCGTTCCGTAGATCTTGACGCGGCGCACGCACTCCTCGATGCCGAGCGCCTCGGCGAACATGATGGCGAGGGAGTACGCCTCCTCGCCGCTGGAGCAGCCCGCGCTCCACACCCTGATCTCGTCCTCGGTGCCGATGTCGGCGAGGAGTTCGGGCATCACCGCACGCTGGAGGAAGGCCCAGGCGCCCGGGTCGCGGAAGACGGAGGTGACGTTGATCAGGATGGTGTTGAAGAGCGCGCCGAACTCGTCCGCGCTGGTCTCCAGCCGGTCCCGGTAGTCCGCGTAGGTGCGCGCGTCCACATCGGCCATCCGCTTGCGGATGCGCCGCCCCAGGGACGAGCGTTTGTAGCCGGTGAAGTCGAAGCCCCGGGCGTCCCTGAGGAAACGGAGCAGTCCCTCGAGCTCCTCGTCGATCTCGACGTCCTGCGCTTCGCCCATCACTGCCTCTTCGTGTCGACAAGCCCGCGGATCACCGGGGCGATTTCCTCCAGAGGTAACACGAAGTCCACCGCGCCCGTGTCCACCGCGGCCTGCGGCATGCCCTTGAACTCCGCGGTGCGCGGGTCCTCGACGATGACGGTGCCGCCGCGCGAGCTGATGGCGTCCACCCCCATCGCCCCGTCCCGGCCCGTCCCGGTCAGGACACAGCAGATGGCCTGTGGCCCGTACGCACCGGCGACCGACTCGAAGAGCAGATCGGCCGAGGGCCGCAGGAAGTGCACCATCTCGCTGACGGACAAGGACAGCACCCCGCCGGGGCCCACCAGCAGATGCCGGTCGGGCGGTGCGATGTAGACGGTGCCGGGCAGCGCGGTCTCCTCCGCCTGCGCGAGCTTGACGGGGAGGTCGGTGCGCCGGCCGAGCACATCGGCGATGACGGTGCGATGGCGCGGGTCCAGGTGCTGGACGACCAGTACGGGCACGGCCAGGTCCGGCCCCAGCGCCCCGAGGAGCACTCCCAGGCCGTGAATACCCCCGGCGGAGGAGGCCACCGCGACGACGGCGAAGTGGTCGGACGGGGGGTCGGGCGAGTATGCCGTCACGTGGCGAGCCTAGCCGACGCCGCTGAACGGTGGTGAGGTCCACAAGGGCGGTATTCCTCGGCGTTCCCCGCAGTTCCCCGGCATTCCCCGGCATTCCTCAGTTCTCCGTGGCGCCATCGGGCTCCGTGGGGAAGTACGCGCTCAGCCCGGTGATCCGCAGCAGCCGCAGGATCAGCGGGCGGGCGCCGCGCAGCCGCAGGCTCCCGCCGCTCTCCAGGACACGGCGGCGCGCGTGGCACAGCACCCACAGCCCGGCGCAGTCGAAGAAGGTGACCGGCGTGAGGTCGATGACGACCCGGCCGGCCGGCGCCCGCAGCACCGCGTCCAGCCCCTCGGCCAGCTCCGCGGACACCGCGACATCGATTTCACCGCGCAGCTCGATCACCAGGTGGCCGTCCGCGCCCGTACGGCAGACGAACGCCGCACCCGGACACGTGGCACCGTCGGCATCGCACGCACTGTCGCCCATCACGCCCCGCCCCCGAGGGCGGCCCACGCCCCCATCCGTCGCCCTCGTGTGCGTGCCGCAGAGTCAACCGGCAAAGCGCACAGCACACAGGTCTGTTGACATCTGCCGACTACCGGGGACTGGGGTGGCCGCGAGCACCATAGCCCGCGCCTGCGCACTCAGCGGCACCGCTGAATGATCAGTCACCCGATCGAGTGCGGCGGGCCGGACCGGACCGTGCGGAGACAGCCGCTACCCCGCCCACCGCCCCGAGGCGAACGCGACCGCGAAGACGGTCGTCAGGGGCCCCACGGCACACAGATAGGCGGTCTTCAGCCAGCGGGCGCGCAGGCTGAAGGTGGCCAGCGCGATCCACAGCGGCCACCACAGCAGGGTGGCCCGGGGGACGGACATGTACCAGTACGAGGTGCCCAGCGCCCACAGACTCAGCGCGATGTAGACCGCCTCGGGCCAGCGGCGCCGGTACAGCAGCCAGCCCAGCAGCAGGACGCCGACGACCATGCCCGCCAACTCGGCCTGGAACATCAGGCCGTAGCCGGTGGGGTGGATGCTGTCGAAGGCGGAGTTCCAGGTGTTGCTCCAGGCCTCCCACGGCGGGTGGAACTCGCGGTGCCAGCCGCGCTCCTGGGCGTGCTTCCACGCCATCCAGTCGCCCGTACGCGCCTGCAGGTACCAGGTGTAGAGCAGGGCGGGCAGCGCGGGCAGCGCCAGCCAGGGCAGGGACCGCCAGGTGCGGCGGCCGTCGCGGGCGAGCAGGAACTCCACGGCGAGGGCCGCGGCCAGGAAGAGGCCGCTGATACGGGTGGCGGTGGCACAAGCGGCCAGCACCGCCGCCAGGCGCCAACTGCCCTTCTTGGCCGCCAGCCAGGCGGGCAGCGCCAGGGCCAGGAAGAGGGACTCGGTGTAGCCGGCGGCGAGGAAGACCGCGCAGGGCGAGAGCAGCAGGAAGAGCACGGCGCGCTCGCCGCTGCCCGCGCCGCCGCGCGCCAGATGCGCGATCCGGGCCAGCGCCACCACCGCGACGGCCCCGGCCACCAGCGAGATCAGCAGCCCCGCGACGGTCCAGTCGGGAATCACCAGGTGCACGGCGCGCAACAGCAGCGGGAAACCGGGGAAGAACGCCTCGCGGTTGTCCGGCGGTGCGAGCGCGCCCGCGGTCCCGCTGAAGTAGCCGTGCTCGGCTATGTGCTGGAAGTGCTGCCAGTCCCACTGAGCCCACCGGGACAGCACGGACGGCGCGTGGGTGGCCTGCGGGTCACGCGGGAACAGCCACGCGGTGCAGTACGCGGTGATCCACAGCCCGATGCGGGTGACCAGATACAGCTGGAGCACGGCCCGGTCGCCACCGGTGAGCCACACCGGCCAGCCGGGCCGGTGCCATCGCCGCCCGCGGTGGTGCTGCTCCGCGGGCGGCCGCCGTATCGGCTCGGGAGGGCGGGGGCCGGGGAGTCGCGTGCCGCCCGGTCCGTCCGCGCCGCCGCCCGAGGCGTGGGTGCCGCCGGGCCCGGGCTCCTGCACGCGCGGCCAGGTCGTGGTGGGGGGTGCCGCGGGCATGAATCGACTCCTGTTCGGGGGTGGAGGTGTAGAGGGTGCGGGGCCCGGCGCCGTACGAAGACCTATGAGGCCGTGGTGCGGGGTGTCCCGGGGCACGCGGGGCCGTCCGGCGACCTGTGGGGCGGTCGGAGGACGGGGCGGGGAGCGCCAGGGACCTGGCAACTCCCCGGACAGCGGCCCGCTCGCCTACCCGGGCGGCGCGCCGTCCGTTGCCGTGGCCGACGTCCCGGTGGGCGGCCAGGTCCGGCCCGTACCGCCGGGCGGCGCGGTCGGCGTGTGCGTACCGGTGGGCGTGGCAAACCGGGTGCTCCTGCCTCCGCTGCCGCCACCGCCCCCCGTCGGCGCGGTCGCCGAAGCCCCTCCGGGGCCGGAGGAGGACGTGCTCGAAGGGGACGGGGCGCCCGAGCGCTCGGGGCCGGGGGGAGCGGGTGAGGGCGCGGGGGACGGGCCGCCGGCCGGGCCGACCTGTGCCGCGGGCCGATGGGACAGCACCGTCGCCACGGCCCCACTCACTCCGCCGGCCACCAGGCACACGGTGACCACCACGGTCACCAGCCGCCGGTGCCGGGCCCGGTGCCCCCGGGCGAGGACCGTGGCGACCGGCGCGGGGGCGGCCTGCTGATGGGCGGTGGCGGCCAGGTCCTTCAGCGCCGCCGCCAGCGGGTCGTTCTCGTGGGGCTCAGGCACCGTACGCCTCCTGGGTGTTCGGGTCCTGCAGACGGTCGGCCAGCGCGGCCCGCCCCCGGGACAGATGAGTCTTGACCGTGCCGGCGGACAGCCCCGTCTCGCCCGCGATCTGCTCGACGGACAGATCGCAGACGTAGTGCAGCGCCACCGTCCTGCGCTGCTGGGGGGACAGCTGCCGCAGCGCCTGGACCAGCGCCACGGAGTCGGGGTCGGGCCCGTGGGCGGGCGGCGGAGTGCCGTGCCGCTGCCAGGCCTCCTGAGCCCTCCGGTGCCCGCGCCGGCGCCGGAGAGCCAGCCGCCAGGCGACCGTACGGATCCACGCCTCGGGCGCACCCTCCTTGGCCAGCTGCCTGCGCCGGCTCCAGCCCTTCACGAACGCCTCCTGCACGACGTCCTGGGCCTCGTGCAGATCGCCGAGCATCACATAGAGCTGACCGGTGAGCCGTCTGACCGCATGCGCGTAGAACTCTTCAAACTCTTCAGCGGTCAATGACATGCTCCAAACCTGGGTGTCCCTACCCTCTCTAGTCCCGGGACCCCCCAGCCGGTTGACGCGGTTTCCCCACCAATTCACCGGCCGCCTTCAGCACCGCCCCGGCAAACGGCCCCGCACAACGCATCAGGGCCGCCCAGTCAGATGACTGGGCGGCCCTGATGCTGTTTCTTCAGTCGGGGTGGCGGGATTTGAACCCACGACCTCTTCGTCCCGAACGAAGCGCGCTGCCAAGCTGCGCCACACCCCGAAGCAACGAGCTCTACTTTAGCGGACCGATCCCCGTAGACGAAATCCGGTTATCGGGACGCCGGGGATGGGGCCTGACGTGGTCGATCGCCACGACGAGCAGGGCCAGTGCGTAGAAGGCGAGACCGAAGACGACACCGTTGCCCAGGACGCCTCCGTAGCCGTGGATCTCGACGTCGAGAAAGGGGTACGGGTAGCGGCCCTCGGCGCCGGGGGTGATGAGGGCGCCGCGGATCAGGGCGAAGGGGAGGTACAGGAGCGGGTAGGCCAGCCACTGCCAGGCGTAGCCGAAGCGGAAGGAGCGCGGGGTGGTGAACAGCAGCCAGTCCAGGGCCGTGCCGATGGGGGTGACGGTGTGCAGGAGCTGGTTGGAGACGACGCGGGCGCCGGTCTCCTCGCCTGCTCCGGTCATGGAGAAGCCGCTGGAGTCGTTGGCCAGGACGAAGTGGTAGACGAGGCCGGTGATGCAGATGAAGAGCAGGACGGCGCCGGTGATGCGGGGGGAGAGGGGCGGGCGGCCGGTCCAGGCGCGCTGCGCGGCCAGGCCCAGGGCGAGCGCGACCATGATGTTGGACTGGACGGTGAAGTAGCTGAACAGCCGGCCGAGGTCCTCGGAGACCGAGATGTCGATGACCAGGCCGGTGACGGCCGCGGCCGCGACCAGAGCGCGGAAGAGCGCCGCCAGGGGGCGGCGGACCTGGGGCAGGACGGCCGCCGCCGGTGTACGGGACGAGGCGGCGGCAGCGCCCTTGGAGTAGTGCGTGGACCGGGTCGGATCGATCATCCTTCCACGCTAAAGGGGTGCGACCGCTGGTGCCTCAGGGGCGGGCGGGGCGGTTCGGCCGCGGGCCGGAAGCGCCGCCGGTGACCGGCGGGCTCCCGGCGTACACCGTGAGGAGAGTCACCCGCGGGCCGTGAGCGTCAGCAGGGTCGCCTCGGGCGGGCAGGCGAAGCGGACCGGGGTGTAGCGGTTGGTCCCGCAGCCCGCGGAGACGTGCAGGAAGGAGGTGTGCTCGCCCGCGGTGTGCGTGGACAGGCCCTTGACCCGGTCGGCGTCGATGTCGCAGTTGGTGACCAGGGCGCCGTAGAAGGGGACGCAGAGCTGGCCGCCGTGGGTGTGCCCGGCCAGGATCAGCGGGTAGCCGTCGGAGGTGAAGGCGTCCAGGCAGCGGAGGTAGGGGGCGTGCACGACGGCGAGCGAGAGGTCGGCGTCGGCCTCCGGGCCTCCGGCCACCTCGGCGTAGCGGTCCCGCTTGATGTGCGGGTCGTCCAGGCCGGTCAGGGCGATCTCGGCGTGGTCGGGGGTGTCCAGCTTGAGACGTCCGCGGGTGTTGCTCAGCCCGATCCAGCCCGCGCTGTCGAAGGCGTCGCGCAGCTCTTCCCAGGGGTTGTGCACGACACCGACGGCGGGCGCGTTCCCGTTGAGGCCGTGCCGCCCCTGGACCTTCTCGACCAGGTAGCGGGCGGGGTTGCGCAGCTTGGGCCCGTAGTAGTCGTTGGAGCCGAAGACGTACGCACCCGGGAACTGCATCAGCGGCCCCAGCGCGTCCAGCACCTCCGGGACGCCTTCGGTGTCGGAGAGGTTGTCGCCCGTGTTGATGACGAAATCGGGGCGCAGCCCGGCCAGCGCCTGCAGCCAGCGCTGCTTCTTGCGCTGCCCGCTGACCATGTGGATGTCGGAGACCTGCAGCACACGCAACGGCCGCATCCCGGGCGGCAGTACGGGCACGGTGACCCGTCGCAGCCGGAAGGACCGGACCTCGAATCCGGCGGCGTAGGCGAGGCCGGCCGCGCCGACTGCCGTGAGGGACAGGGGAATTCCGTATCGCGCGCGCATGCACCCATCGTGGCAGAGAGCGCGGGCGTGCTGTCCACCCGCTCCGCCCGCCCCACTCGTTACGGTGCCGCCTGCGCTGCCGTACCCGTCCCCGGCGGGAAAACACGCGGCGTTTGCCGGTGCGTACGGGCATACTCAACGGCATGACCACGCTCAAGTCGAAGCTGCAGGACGACCTCACCGCGGCGATCAAGGCGCGCGACGAGCTGCGCTCCTCCACCCTCCGCCTCACCCTGACCGAGATCCAGCGGGGAGAGGTCGCGGGCAGCGTGGCGCGCGAGCTGTCGGACGACGAGGTAGAGAAGATCATCGCCCGGGAGGCGAAGAAGCGCCGTGAGGCCGCTGACGCCTTCGAGAAGGGCGGTAGGGCCGACCAGGCCGAGCGCGAGCGCGCCGAGGGCGAGGTGCTCGCGGAGTACCTCCCCGAGCCGCTGACGGACGCCGAGCTGGAGACGCTGGTGGCCGAGGCCGTCGCGGAGGCGAAGGCGGGCGGCGCCGAGGGGCCGCGGGCGATGGGCGCGGTCATGAAGATCGTCAACCCGAAGATCGCCGGCCGGGCCGAGGGCGGCCGGGTGGCCGCTGTGGTCAAGAAGCTGCTGGCCGGCTGAGTTCCGGCAGGGATACGGACGAAGGGGCGCCCCGAGCGGGGCGCCCCTTCTCCTGTCCTGGTTCTCATCTCCCGGATTCGGCGTCAGCCGCCGTTGGCCCCGCCGAGTATGTCCGGGAAGCCGGGGAAGCCCCATCCGCCGCCCGGCTTGTCGTCGTCGTGCCCACCGCGGCCCGGCTTGTCCCTGTCACGGCCCCTGCCTTTGTCGCCGCCCTTGTCCCGGTCCTTGTCCTTCTTCGCGGCGTCCTGGATATGGACGGTCGGCAGGGACGGCGCGGGCTTGTCGGCCAGGGCGCCCGACATCGCGTCCCGCCAGATCGGGCCCGGGGTGTCCGCGCCGTAGACCTTGGCGTGGTAGTTGCCGCCGATGGTGATGTCGAACATCTTGCGGCTGTGCTTGGGGTCACCGACCCACACGGCGCCCGCCATGTTGGGGGTGTAGCCCACGAACCAGGCGGCGTAGCGGCTGTCGGTCGTACCCGTCTTGCCCGCGCTGTCGCGCCCGCTGAGCCCGGCCTGCTTGCCCGTACCGTCCTCGACGACTCCCTTGAGCAGGGAGTTGATGGTCTGGGCGGTGCGCTCGGACATGGCCCGCTGGCACTTGCTGCGCGGGACCGGCAGAGCCTTGCCGTTCGAGTCGGTGATCGAGGTGACGGCCACCGGCGAGCAGTACTCGCCGTTGTTGGCGAAGGTGGCGTAGGCGTTGGCCATGGTCAGCGGGGACACTTCCGGCGAGCCGAGCGCGATGGAGGGCTTCTGCTCGATCTCGTTGCCGTTCGCGCGCTTGACGCCCATCTTGTCGGCCAACTTGATCACCGGGCAGATGCCCATGTCGCTGATCAGCTGCACGAAGTAGGTGTTGACCGACTTCGCGGTCGCCTCCTTCATGGCGTACGGGCCGACCTCGGACCTGTTCTCGTTCTCGACGGGATCCTTGCCGGTCCACTGCCCGTCGCAGGTGGCGATCGGACTCGGGTACCGCATCTTGAACGGTGAGGAGAACTGCTGGTAGGGGCTCGTGCCCTGCTCCAGCGCGGCTGCCGCGATCACCGGCTTGAACGTCGAGCCGGGCTGGTATCCCGCGCCGCCGCCCATCTTCTGGTCCACGGACAGATTGATCTGCGTCTGGTTCTGCCCGAAGCCGTACGGGCGGGACTGCCCCATCGCCAGGATCTTGCCGCTGCCCGGCTCCACCAGGGTCGACGCGCTCGCGACCGGGTCGCTCTCGTAGACGTGATCCTTTATCGAGTCCTGGACCGACTTCTGGGCCTTCGGGTCCAGCGTCGTGCGGATCGTCAGACCGCCCTGGTTCCAGCGCTTGGCGCGCTCCTTCTTCGTCTTGCCGAAGACCGGGTCGGTCAGGAAGACCTCGCGGACGTAGTCGCAGAAGAAGCCCGCGCCGTTGCCCGCGGTGATGCAGCCGTTCTTGGGGCGGCTGACCTTGAGCCGGATCGGCTTCTTGGCGGCGGCCGCGGCCTCGGCCCTGGTGATGCTCTTCAGGTCGGCCATGCGCTGCAGGACCGTGTTGCGCCGCCTGGCCGCTTCCTTGGGGTCGTTGACCGGGTCGTAGCGGCTCGGCGACTGGACGATGCCGGCCAGCAGCGCGGACTCGTCCAGGGTGAGGTCCTTGGCGTGCTTGCTGAAATAGCGCTGCGAGGCCGCTTCGACGCCGTACGCCTGCTGCCCGAAGAAGGTGATGTTGAGGTAGTTCTGCAGGATCTTGCGCTTGCCGAGCTCCTCCTCCACCTGGATCGCGTACTTCAGCTCCTTGATCTTGCGGCCGAGCGTCTGCTGGGTGGCCTGGGCGACCTTGTCGGGGTCGTCACCGGCCTCCTCGACGAAGACGTTCTTCACATACTGCTGCGTCAGCGTGGACGCGCCCTCGGAGACCCCGCCGGACTGGGCGTTCTTGTTGAGCGCGCGCAGGATGCCCTTGAGGTCGATGGCGCCGTGTTCGTAAAAGCGCGCGTCCTCGATCGCGACGATCGCCTTCTGGATGTAGGGCGACATGTCCTTGAGGTCCACGACCGTGCGGTCACGGGAGTAGACGTTGGCGATCTGGCCGCCCGAGGCGTCCAGGATCGTGGTCCGCTCGCTCAGCGGCGGCGTCTTGAGGTTGGCGGGGAGGTCGTCGAAGCCCTCGACCGTCCCCTTGGCCGCCAGGCCCAGCGCTCCCGCGGCGGGTAGGGCGAGCCCGGCCAGCACGGCGCCGGCCAGCACACTGACACCAAGGAATTTCGCGGCCTGCTGGGTCTTGGTCAGACCGCCGCCGTCGCGCTTCTTACCCATAGCAGGCACCCTACGTTCTCAATCGCCGGACAGGGGTCCATGTGTTCGCCTACGCTGTTTACACCTGCCACAGCGGATTGGTTCCGTGCCGATGCGTCAAGCCCCTCTCTCCGCGCGGACCGAGGTCGGAATGCCCGCTTGTGTCGCCAGGATCCAGGCGTGACCACGGTGAACTGTCCTGCTCTGACGGGGAAGTGACGTATGCCCTGCGCTCACTCCGTTGGGTGATCTGCCGCGTACGCATAGTCCGTTCGGGCCATTCAAGATTGGGCCCGAAGGGGGTGTTGCGCCCTGCCTGCCTTCCGTAACGTCCTCAACTGGCAACGGTGAATATGCCGCTTGCCGCCGTGGGGGAGCCTCGATTCGGGAGAGGACGGCGCCAGCATGAGCTGGGTAACCGACTGGAGTGCGCAGGCAGCCTGCCGCACTACCGATCCGGATGAACTGTTCGTTCAAGGGGCAGCGCAGAACCGCGCCAAGGCAGTCTGCACCGGCTGCCCGGTACGCACGGAATGCCTCGCCGACGCCCTGGACAACCGCGTCGAGTTCGGCGTGTGGGGCGGGATGACCGAGCGCGAGCGGAGGGCGCTGCTGCGCCGCCGTCCAACCGTCACTTCGTGGCGCCGCCTGCTGGAGACGGCGCGCACGGAGTACGAGCGCAGTGCGGGCATCCTGCCCGTGGACTGCGAGGACGAGGGCTACGACACCAGGTACGACGACACCTACGACAACTACGCCGCGGTCGGCTGAGCGGGCCGCCGTGGTGACGGCCGTCGCCGACGGCCGCAGGACAGCTGCGTCAGCACGACAGCGGTAGCCGGTACAGCTGGGAAAGTGGGAAGGCACGGGAGGCCGACGGCCCTTGCGGCACAGGCGGCCTACTGGCCTTTGCCTCATTCCCCTTTGCCCGCCCGCTTCTTGGGCCCCTGTGCCTCGGGCTCCTGCCCGTGTGCCCGTGGACCGTGGCCCGTACGGAGCCGGGATGCGGCAGTGCCACGGTGCGAGCGGCAGACTCTCCGCGCGCCCGGCCCAGCTCTCCGTGCTTGCGCGCCTTCGTGCTTCCGCGCCGCGCCTCCGTGCCGAGGCCTGCTTCTCGGCGCGTACCGCCGAGCCGGCCTGCATCTCGGTGCATGCCTGCGAGCCCGGCCGGTTTCTCGTGCGCGCCTTCGTCGCGCGCCCGGGCCTACTCCTCGGCGCCGCTGTGGTCCGCCTGGACCGCGAGGCGTTCGCCGATCGTCCGCAGCCCCGCCACGTCGTGGACGTCACCGGGCAGGGCGGCGATCTGGGCCACCGGCACCTCGGGGTGCAGGGTGGTGAAGCGGTCACGGGTGCGCCGCTCGCGCGCGATGACCTGCATGCGCTCGGCGTGCAGCCGCAGCAGTCCGGCGGCGAGACGTTCCGCCGACCGGTCGGACCGGGGCGGGAGCTGGGACCGGAGCGGCTGTGAAGGCTCCTGGGAAGAGCGGGATGTTGTCGATTGCTCCGCCGCGGCGGCGGGGGAGAGGCCGTCGGCGGTACGAGATCCAGCCTTCCCGTCGCCGAGATCCACAATGCCGCTCTCGCCAAGATTTTCGGACCCGGTCTCCGTGGCGCCGGTTTCCGAGGACCCGGTCTCCGTGGCGCCGGTTTCCGAGGTCCCGGCCTCCGAAGCGACGGCCTCCGAAGCGGCCGACTCCGAAGCGGCCGACTCCGAGGAACCGTTCTCCGGAGTCTCCTCGCCCTCCGAGTCCCGCTCGGCCAGCGTCTCCGCCGCGGCCAGCGCCCGCTGCGCGCTCAACTGCGCCGCCCCGCTGCCGTGTACGCGATTGAGCACCAGCCCGGCCAGCGGCATCCGCTCGGCCGCCAGCCGCTCCACGAAGTACGCCGCCTCGCGCAGCGCGTCCCGCTCCGGCGCCGCCACGACCAGGAAGGCCGTCCCGGGCGCCTGCAGGAGCCGGTAGGTCGCGTCCGCGCGCGTACGGAAGCCGCCGAACATGGTGTCCATCGCGGCCGCGAACGTCTGCACGTCCCGCAGCAGTTGGCCGCCCATCAGCTTGCTGAGCGTGCCCGTCATCATCGACATACCGACATTGAGGAACTTCATCCCGGCCCGCCCGCCGACCTTCGCCGGCGCCATCAGCACCCGGATGAACTTCCCGTCCAGGAAGGACCCCAGGCGCTTGGGCGCGTCCAGGAAGTCCAGCGCCGAGCGGCTGGGCGGGGTGTCCACGACGATCAGGTCCCAGTCGTCGCGCGCGCGGAGCTGGCCGAGCTTCTCCATGGCCATGTACTCCTGCGTGCCCGCGAAACCGGCCGACAGGGACTGGTAGAAGGGGTTCTCCAGGATGGCGCGGGCCCGCTCCGGGTCCGCGTGCGCCTCGACGATCTCGTCGAAGGTGCGTTTCATGTCCAGCATCATGGCGTGCAATTCGCCGCCCGCCGCGGTGTCGATGCCCTTGACCGGCCGCGGGACGTTGTCCAGCTCCTCGATGCCCATGGACTGCGCCAGGCGCCGCGCCGGGTCGATGGTCAGCACGACGACCTTGCGGCCGCGCTCGGCGGCCCGTACGCCCAGGGCCGCGGCGGTGGTGGTCTTGCCGACGCCGCCCGAGCCGCAGCACACCACGATGCGGGTGCGCGGATCGTCCAGGAGCGCGTCGACCTCCAGGAGCGGGGCGGCGGCGTCCAGCGCCGCGGCCCCGGCCGCCGGGACGGTGTCCGTGGCCGTGTCGTCCGAGCTCATATGGGCCCCTGTTTCCTCAGGTCCCTCGCCAGCCGGTACAGCCCGGCGAGGTCCACTCCCTCGGGGAGCAGCTCCAGTTCGTAGGTGGGCAGGCCCAGTTTGGCCAGCTCGGCGTGCTGGGCGCGCTCCAGATCCACCCGCTCGGCGTGTTCGTGGGCCTGCTCCAGCAGCGGGTCGATCAGCCGCTGGGCCGGGCCGCCGCGCCGGGCGCTGCCCAGCCCCGCCGCGGAGAGCGCCGCGGCGATCTGCGGCCGCGCCCCGTTGGCGGCGAAGTCCACGTCCACGGTGTCCAGGACGGCGGGACGGATCATGTTGATCACGACGCCGCCCACGGGCAGTCCCGCGGCACGCAGTTCGGCGACGCCGTCCACGGTCTCCTGGACCGGCATCTCCTCCAGCAGCGTCACCAAGTGCACCGCGGTCTCGGGGGACTTGAGCACCCGCATCACGGCCTGCGCCTGATTGTGGATGGGCCCGATCTTGGCCAGCCCGGCGACCTCGTCGTTGACGTTGAGGAAGCGGGTGATCCGGCCCGTCGGCGGGGCGTCCATCACGACCGCGTCGTAGACGAAGCGCCCGCTCTTGTCCTTGCGGCGCACCGCCTCGCACGCCTTGCCCGTCAGGAGGACGTCCCGCAGGCCGGGCGCGATGGTGGTCGCGAAGTCGATCGCGCCGAGCTTCTTCAGGGCCCGGCCCGCGCTGCCGAGCTTGTAGAACATCTGGAGGTAGTCCAGGAGGGCGCGTTCGGCGTCGATGGCCAGCGCGTACACCGCTCCCGGGTCGGGCCCTGGGGCCACAGCGATCTTGCGCTCCTCGTAAGGAAGCGCTTCGGTCTCGAAGACCTGGGCGATGCCCTGACGGCCCTCGACCTCGACCAGGAGGGTACGGCGCCCCTCTTTGGCCAGGGCCAGGGCGAGGGCGGCGGCGACCGTGGTCTTGCCGGTGCCGCCCTTGCCGCTGACGACATGGAGCCTGCTCACGCCAAGGAGCCTAACCAGTCCGCGTACGGGCTACGCACGGGACCGGCCAGGAGCGGTCCGCGACGGCGGGTGAGAGGCATTACGCTCGGCCCCATGACCAAGTGGGAATACGTGACCGTGCCGCTGCTGGTGCACGCGACCAAGCAGATTCTGGACACCTGGGGCGAGGACGGCTGGGAGCTGGTCCAGGTCGTGCCGGGCCCGAACAACCCCGAGCAGCTGGTGGCCTACCTGAAGCGGGAGAAGCAGGCGTGAGCGCCGTAGAGGACAAGATCGCCTCGCTCGGGCTCAAGCTCCCCGAGGTCGTGCCGCCGCTGGCCGTCTACCAGCCCGCGGTGCGCTCGGGCGCGTACGTCTACACCTCCGGCCAGCTGCCGATGGTGGACGGCGCGCTGCCCGCCACCGGCAAGGTCGGCGCCGAGGTCAGCCCCGAGCAGGCCAAGGAGCTCGCGGGCATCTGCGCGCTGAACGCGCTCGCCGCGGTGAAGTCCGTGATCGGTGACCTGGACAAGATCGCCCGGGTCGTGAAGGTCGTCGGCTTCATCGCCTCCGCGCCGGACTTCACCGGCCAGCCCGGCGTCCTGAACGGCGCCAGCGAGCTGCTCGGCGAGATCCTCGGCGACAAGGGCGTGCACGCGCGCTCCGCCGTGGGCGTCGCGGTGCTGCCGATCGACGCGCCGGTCGAGGTCGAGATCCAGGTCGAGCTGGCTGAGTGAGCGGCAGCAGTTCCCCGTGCCCGTAAGGGGCACGGGGCTGTGTCGTTGTGCGGCTTGGCCGCCTGGGCGCGACCGGCCGCTACGGGCCCGCGGAGCGCGCGCTCCACGCCTGCCGGCCGTGCGGCGGCGGGCAGCCGCGGTCAACGGACCGGCGGCAGACGTGAGATGGCGCACGCCGGGCGGATTGCGGCAGGTCCGGGCCTCGTGCATCCGCGGACGAGCGCATAGCATCCGGCCATGCCGTCGATGACCAATGGCCAGTGGTATCCACCGGAGTGGCCGGACCTCATCCGGGCGCTCACCAACGGCGAGCTGACGCCCGCCACCCCGCGCAGGGCCGCGACCGTCATGCTGCTGCGGGACGCGGCCGCCGGGCCTGCTGTTTCTGCCGGTCCTGCCGCATCCGCAGGGGAGAGCGCCCCCGGCCGCCCCTTCGTCCACATGCTGCGCCGACGCGCCTCCATGGCCTTCGCCGGGGGCGCGTACGCGTATCCGGGCGGAGCCGTCGACCCGCGCGACGAATCCCCCCTGGACGCCGCCGCCTGGGCCGGGCCCTCGCGCGCCCGGTGGGCCGGCCGCCTCGGCGTCGGCGAGCACGCGGCGCAGGCGATCGTCTGCGCGGCGGTCCGCGAGACCTTCGAGGAGGCGGGCGTCCTGCTCGCCGGGCCGTCCCCGGACTCGGTCGTGCAGGACACCACCGGCGAGGACTGGGAGGCGGACCGCGCCGCACTCGTCGCCCACGAGCTGTCCTTCGCACAGTTCCTGGCCCGCCGCGGCCTGGTCCTGCGCTCCGACCTGCTGGGCGCCTGGGCCCGCTGGATCACGCCCGAGTTCGAGCCGCGCCGCTACGACACCTGGTTCTTCGTCGCCGCCCTGCCCGAGGGACAGCGCACCCGCAACGTCTCCACGGAGGCCGACCGTACGGTGTGGACCCGCCCCGAGGACGCCGCCGCCGGCTACGACCGCGGCGAACTGCTGATGATGCCGCCGACGATCTCGACGCTGCGCGCGCTCACCCCGTACGCCACCGCCGCCGAGGCCCTCGCCGCGGCCGGCGCCCGTGACCTGACGCCCGTACTGGCGCGCGCCGAGGTCAGGGACGGCGAGATCGTCCTGAGCTGGCCGGGCCACGACGAGTTCACCAAGCACATCGACGCCACCCGGCGCCGCGCCTCCTCCGGCATGCCCCACCCCGGCACCCCCGAGGCCCCCGGCGCCGCCACACCGCCCCGCACCCCCGAAGGGCCCACCGCATGACCAACGCAGCAGCAGCTCTCCCCGGACGGCCGCGCGAGGGCGCCATCGGCGGGCCCGCCACCGACCGCGCCACCTGCGTACTGGCTCCCAACCCGTCCGTGATGACGCTGGACGGCACCAACACCTGGATCATCGCCGAACCGGACTCCGACCTCGCCGTCGTCATCGACCCCGGCCCCCTGGACGAGAGTCACCTCCAGACCGTCGTCGACACCGCCGAGCGCGCCGGCCGCCGCATCGCCCTGACCCTGCTCACCCACGGGCACCCCGACCACTCCGACGGCGCCGCCCGCTTCGCCGAGCTGACCGGGACCCGGGTACGCGCCCTGGACCCGGCGCTCCGCCTGGGCGACGAGGGCCTGAGCGCGGGCGATGTCATCACCACCGGCGGCCTGGAACTGCGGGTGATCCCCACCCCCGGCCACACCGCCGACTCGGTCTGCTTCCACCTCCCGGCCGACGCCGCCGTCCTGACCGGCGACACCCTCCTCGGCCGCGGCACCACCGTCGTCGCCCACCCCGACGGCCGCCTCGGCGACTACCTCGACTCCCTGCGCCGCCTGCGCTCCCTCACCGTCGACGAGGGCGTCACCACCTTCCTCCCGGCCCACGGCCCGGTCCTCAACGACGCCCAGGGGGCCGTGGAGTTCTACCTCGCCCACCGCGCCCACCGCCTCGCCCAGGTCGAAACGGCCGTCGAAGCAGGCCACCGCACCCCTTCGGAGGTCGTGGCCGCCGTCTACGCCGACGTGGACCCCTCGGTCCGGCCCGCCGCCGAACTCTCCGTACGCGCCCAGCTCGACTACCTCCAGGAACACGGCCTGATCTGATCCGGCGGGCCCCGGCCCGGCGTGCACCGGGCCGTCACCGGGGGAGCGCGTGCAGGGTGGAGGCGAGGCAGCCGGAAGAAGGAGAGCCCTGTGATGAGCACCCCCGAGACCAGCTCAGGCATCGTCCCGTCCGGGCAGTTGCCCGCCGAATCGCTGCCGCACCTGCGGACCTACCTGGCGTGGCCGCCCGCCGGGCCCGTATGGGGCGATGCCATCCGGGACGTCCAGGACGACATCGCCCAACTCGCCCGCACCATCGCGGAGTACGAGCCGGTGCATCTGCTCGCCGGGCCCCAGGACGAGGGCCGGGCCCGTAAGGCGTGCGGTTCCGGTGTCGAGGTGGTGCCGGTGCCGGTGGACGATCTGTGGGTACGGGATTTCGGTCCGGTTTTCGTCCGTACCGCTGATGGCGTGGCCGGGGTGGATCTCGGGTTCAACGGGTGGGGCGGGAAACAGACGCACCCCAGGGACGGCGAGGCGGCTCGCGGACTCCTCGCGTACGAGGGGGTGCCCAGGATCGGGGCGGGGCTGGTCGCCGAGGGGGGATCGCTGGAGGGCGACGGGGACGGGACGCTTCTCGTGACCGAGAGTTCGCTGGTCAACGACAACCGCAACCCCGGCCGCAGGCGCGAGGACATCGAGCGGGCGCTGTGCGCGGCACTGGGCGTGACCACGGTGATCTGGGTCGAGGGCGTACGCGGCCAGGACATCACCGACTGCCACATCGACGCGCTCGCCCGCTTCACCGCACAGCCCGGCGCCGTGGTCATGAGCCGCCCGCCGCAGGGCGCCCCCAAGGACGTCTGGACGCGGGTGTACGCGCAGGCCCGCGGCGTACTGGAGCAGGCGACCGACGCCCGGGGCCGCCGCCTGGAGATCGTCGACCTCCCCGAACCGGCCGATGCGGGAAACCGCGGCGAGGACTTCCTCGGCTCGTACGTCAACTACTACGTCGCCAACGGCGCGGTCGTCCTGCCCCGTTTCGGCGACCGCCGGGCCGACGAACGGGCCGCGTCCACCCTGCGCGACCTCTACCCCGGCCGCGACATCCGCCAGGTCGCGATCGATGCGATCGCGGAGGGCGGCGGGGGCATCCACTGCGCCACGCAGCAGCACCCGGCGGGCTGACCGCGGTCCGTGGCAGCGGCGTGGTCCCGCCCTCGGCGAGCGGGATCACACGAAAGGGCCCCGCTCCACCAAGAGCGGGGCCCTTCGTCGCTGTGGGCGCGGGTCAGCGCGAGCGCTTGGCCAGGCGTTCGACGTCCAGGAGGATCACCGCGCGGGCCTCCAGGCGGAGCCAGCCGCGGCCCGCGAAGTCGGCGAGGGCCTTGTTGACCGTCTCGCGGGAGGCGCCGACGAGCTGGGCCAGCTCTTCCTGGGTGAGGTCGTGGACGACGTGGATGCCCTCCTCGGACTGCACGCCGAAGCGGCGCGAGAGGTCCAGGAGCGCGCGGGCGACCCGGCCCGGCACGTCGGAGAAGACCAGGTCGGACATCTGGTCGTTGGTCTTGCGCAGGCGGCGGGCGACCGCGCGCAGCAGGGCCGTGGCCACCTCGGGGCGGGCGTTGAGCCAGGGCTGGAGGTCGCCGTGGCCCAGGCCCAGCAGCTTGACCTCGGTCAGCGCGGTGGCGGTGGCGGTACGCGGGCCCGGGTCGAACAGGGAGAGCTCGCCGATCAGCTCGCCGGGGCCGAGGACGGCCAGCATGTTCTCGCGGCCGTCGGGTGAGGTGCGGTGCAGCTTCACTTTGCCCTCGGTGACCACGTACAGGCGGTCGCCGGGGTCCCCTTCGTGGAACAGGGCGTCGCCGCGGGCGAGCGTGACCTCTCCCATCGAGGCGCGCAGCTCGGCCGCCTGCTCGTCATCGAGCGCCGCGAAGAGCGGTGCGCGCCGCAGAACGTCGTCCACGAGATCTCTCCTTGTCGACATGCTCCGGGGGACCTAGGTCCCCATCATGCCGGAATGCAAAACGGTGTGATCAGTCACAAGTTTGCCGGACGGGTGGCGCAGGTCATACGGCGGGGGGCCGATTGGGGTCGCGATTCCTGGTGATCGGGTCGGATGTCAGCGGGGGGCCGTACTCTGGCCGAGTGTCCAATACGCCGGTGAGAGCACGGGATGAGGGGGCTGGACGAGTGAACGCGGGCCGTGATTCCGCTGTGGGCGAACAGTCGCCTGCGAAGGCCGTAAAGGCGGCAAAAGCCGCCAAGAAGGCGGTCAAGAAGACAGCGGCGGGCAAGGCCGCGCCCAAGACGTCCACGATAAAGACGGCGAAGCCGGCCGCGGCGAAGAAAGCGGCGGCCAAGAAGGCCACGGCGAAGACGGCCACGGCGAAGCGGACGGCGGCGAAGAAGGCCGTGGCCCCTGCGCCGGTCCCCGCGCGCAAGCCGGAGTCGCGCACGGCCATGGTCCGGCGCGCCCGGCGGATCAACCGCGAGCTGGCCGAGGTCTACCCCTACGCCCACCCCGAGCTGGACTTCTCCAACTCCTTCGAGCTGCTGGTCGCCACCGTCCTGTCCGCGCAGACCACCGACCTGCGGGTCAACCAGACCACCCCCGCCCTCTTCGCCGCCTACCCGACGCCCGAGGACATGGCCGCGGCCGACCCCGAGGCGCTGGAGGAGCTGATCCGCCCGACCGGCTTCTTCCGCGCCAAGGCCAAGTCGCTGCTGGGCCTGTCCGCCGCGCTGCGCGACCGCTTCGGCGGCGAGGTGCCGGGCCGCCTGGAGGACCTCGTCACGCTCCCCGGCGTGGGCCGCAAGACCGCCAATGTCGTGCTGGGCAACGCGTTCGGCGTGCCCGGCATCACCGTCGACACCCACTTCGGCCGCCTGGTGCGCCGCTTCGGCTGGACCACCGAAGAGGACCCGGTGAAGGTCGAGGCGGAGATCGCCGAGATCTTCCCCAAGAGCGAGTGGACGATGCTCTCCCACCGCGTCGTCTTCCACGGCCGCCGCGTCTGCCACTCCCGCAAGCCCGCCTGCGGCGCCTGCCCCATCGCCGAGCTGTGCCCCTCCTACGGAGTGGGCGAGACGGACGCGGAGAAGGCGAGGAAGCTGCTGAAGTACGAAATGGGCGGCCAGCCGGGGCAGCGCCTGAAGCCCCCGGCCGACTACCCGGGACAGCCCGCGGCCCCGCTGGCGGGCAGATGACCGGGCGGCCGGACGACCGGGTGAGCGGCTGACCGTCGGCGGCAAGCGACCATCGAAGCAAGGGCCTGAGGGGGCGCGTATGACGAGTGCACGGGAAACGTACGACCGGCATGACCAGCAGGGACGGCAGCGCCCGTACGACCGGCCCGGGCCGCCCCGCGGCGCGGTGGCGGTGACCACGGACGGTCTGCCCCAGTGGCTGGAGCCGGTCGCGCGTACGGCCGCCACGGCCCAGCCGCAGCAGTTCAGCCGCTTCCTGCCGCCCGCCGACGGCGCGGGACGCCAGTCGGCCGTGCTCGTCCTGTTCGGCGAGGGCGAGCGCGGACCGGAGCTGCTGCTGATGGAGCGGGCCGGCACCCTGCGCTCGCACGCCGGCCAGCCCTCCTTCCCCGGAGGCGGCCTCGACCCGCAGGACGGCGACCCGCAGGGCGACGGCCCGCTGCGCGCCGCGCTGCGCGAGGCCCAGGAGGAGACCGGCCTGGACCCCGCCGGAGTGCAGATCTTCGGCGTGCTCCCGCGCCTGTACATCCCCGTCAGCCGCTTCGTGGTGGCCCCGGTGCTGGGCTGGTGGCGCGAGCCGAGCCCCGTGGGCGCGGTCGACCAGGCCGAGACGGCCCGGGTGTTCACGGTTCCCGTGGCGGATCTCACGGACCCCGCACACCGTGTGACGGCCCGTCACCCCAGAGGCCACACCGGCCCGGCATTCCTCGTCGAGGGCGCTCTGGTCTGGGGTTTCACCGCCGGAGTCATCGACCGGATCCTGCATTTCGCGGGCTGGGAGCGGCCATGGGACCGCACCAAGCAGGTCCCGCTCGACTGGCACGCGTGAGACGGTGGCGGACGTGAACGTCCTGGACATCGTGCTGTTGGCCGCCGCCGTATGGTTCGCCGTCGTCGGCTATCGCCAAGGCTTTGTGGTCGGCATCCTGTCCGTGATCGGCTTCCTGGGAGGCGGCCTGGTCGCGGTCTATGTGCTGCCCGTGATCTGGAACGAGATCACCGACGACGCCCAGCCGAACACCTACGCGGCCATCGCGGGCGTCGCCATCGTGATCATCTGTGCCTCGGTGGGCCAGGCCCTGACCACCCACCTGGGCAACAAGCTGCGCCGGTACATCACCTGGTCCCCGGCGCGCGCGCTGGACGCCACGGGCGGGGCGCTGGTCAACGTCGTGGCGATGCTGCTGGTGGCCTGGCTGATCGGCTCCGCGCTGGCCGGCACGTCCCTGCCCACGCTCGGCAAGGAGGTACGCAACTCCAAGGTGCTGCTGGGCGTCTCCGAGGTGCTCCCCGAGCAGGCCAACACCTGGTTCACCGACTTCACCTCCGTCCTCGCGCAGAACGGCTTCCCGCAGGTCTTCTCGCCCTTCTCCAACGAGCCGATCCACTCGGTCGCCCCGCCCGACCCCAAGCTGGCGGGCAGCCAGGTCGCCGCGCGCGCCCGGCAGTCCATCGTCAAGGTCGTCGGCCAGGCCCCCAGCTGCAGCAAGATCGTGGAGGGCAGCGGCTTCGTCTTCTCGCCGCAGCGCGTGATGACCAACGCCCATGTGGTCGGCGGCGTCAGCGAGCCGACCGTCCAGGTGGGCGGCACGGGCCGCGTCTATGACGCCAAGGTGGTCCTGTACGACTGGAAGCGCGACATCGCGGTCCTGGACGTACCGGCGCTGAAGGCCCCCGCGCTGCGCTTCGCCGAGTCCGACGCCGCCCGCGGCAACGGCGCCATCGTCGCCGGCTTCCCGGAGAACGGCGGCTATGACGTACGCGCCGCCCGTATCCGGGGCCGTATCAAGGCCGACGGCGCGGACATCTACCACCGCGGCACGGTCCGCCGCGATGTCTACTCGCTCTATGCCACCGTGCGTCAGGGCAACTCCGGCGGCCCGCTGCTCACCCCGCAGGGCGAGGTCTACGGAGTCGTCTTCGCCAAGTCGCGCGACGACGACAACACCGGGTACGCGCTGACCGCCGACGAGGTCCGCCAGGACGTCCTGAAGGGGCGCATGGCCGAGCAGCAGGCCGACAGCCAGGGCTGCGCGATCTGAGGCGGTGGAACGGGGGGCGGCGGCTCAGCCGCGTGGATGGCGGAGCCGCGCGGTCATCCAGCGCGCTCGTCGGCGCAGGATGCGCGGAATGCCCAACGGGTGGGCGAGGGGAGAGGACCCGTCCGGCCCGAGGCCCGGGGTCCCCTTCTCCTGAGTGCCCACTGCAGCGGCGCTGCTGCGGCGGTTGCGTGCCACGTCACGGTAGTCGTGCGTCCAGCCCATACCCACGACTCTGCCCGGGCCCCATGGTCCGTAACCGCCCTGAGACCCGACAATTGGCCTATGCGTCAGGCAATTGGCTGTTCGTCAGACGAACGTTCGCACGAGTTCGGCGATCGGTCGGCGCCGCGTCACCGGACACCGCGTCACAGCGCGCCCGACCCGCCCGCTACCGGTCCGGCTCGGGGTCCTGCAGCCAGTTGATCAGCTCCGTGGAGAACGCCACCGGGTCCTCCTCGTGCGGGAAGTGGCCCAGGCCGTCGAAGAGGCGCCAGCGGTAGGGCGCCTCGACGTACTCGCCGGACCCCGCCGCGCTGCGGGTGCGCATCACGGGGTCCAGGGAGCCGTGCAGATGCAGCGTGGGGACCCGTACGGGCCACTTCATGCGGCGGTTGAACTGGATGCCGTCGGGGCGCGCCAGGGACCGCACCATCCAGCGGTAGGGCTCTATGGAGCAGTGCGCCGTGGAGGGGATGCTCATCGCCCGCCGGTAGACCTCCACCGCGTCGTCCTCGGGCAGCCGCGGCCCGGACCAGTCCCGGATCAGCCGCCCCACCAGGGCCGCGTCGTCCGCGACGAGCCGGCGCTCGGGCAGCCAGGGCCGCTGGAAGCTCCAGACGTAGGAGTTCTGGCGGCTCTGCTTGAAGTCGGCGAGCATCGCCGAGCGCCAGCGCCGCGGGTGCGGCATGGAGGACACCGCCAGGCGCCGCACCAGCTTGGGCCGCATGACCGCCGCCGTCCACGCCAGATAGCCGCCCAGGTCGTGCCCGACGAGGGCGGCGTCCGGCTCGCCCAGGGACCGTACGACGCCGGTGATGTCCAGCGCGAGGTTGGCCGGGTCGTAGCCGCGGGGCGTACGGTCGCTGCCGCCCACGCCCCGCAGGTCCATCGCCACCGCCCTGAAGCCCGCATCGGCCAGGGCCGGCAGCTGGTGGCGCCAGGTCCACCAGAACTGCGGGAAGCCGTGCAGCAGCAGGACCAGCGGGCCCTCGCCCATTTCGGCGATGTGGAAGCGCGCCCCGTTGGCGGCGACATCCCGGTGGGTGACCTTCTTCCCGCCGGGAATGCCGATCCGTACGACTGAGGCAGCGCTGTCGGGAGCCGTCATACGGACGAGCGTGTCACAGACTCCAGGACCGGGTGGTCCTCGGGCACCGGCCGCGGGTGCGGCTTGACGTTCTGCAGTACGGCGGCCGTCTCCTTGGCGGAGGCCACCGCCTTCTGCGGGCCCTTGCTCTGCTTGGCCTTCTTGAAGGCCAGCAGCGCGATCAGCCCGAGCAGGCCCGCGACCACCACATTGGCGGCGAAGGACAGCACGAAGCAGACCGAGAGGTGCCAGCCGCTCCAGGCGTGGATGCCGTAGGCCAGCGCGAAGCTGAGCATCGGCAGGGAGAAGAGCAGGACGACCGCGGCCGCGATGCCGGCCGCGCCGCCGATCCCGATCCGCTTCACGTCGCTGCGCAGTTCGGCCTTGGCCAGTGCGATCTCGTCGTGCACCAGCGCGGACATCTCGGTGGTGGCCTGCGCCACCAGCTGCCCGAGGCTGCGGTCCGCGCCGTCGTCAGCTGCGCTCATCGCTACTCCCTCTTGTCTTCTCCCGGTGCATCTACCCCGGATGCAAAGCCTCTCAGATCATGCCGGACCATCGTCCCCGGCGTGGGCGTCGGAGGCCACTTCGGCAAGGCGGCGGTGTTCGGCGGCCTTGGCCTCGTGGATGGCGGCCATGCGCAGGTGGTAGTCCGGCTTGTCCAGCTCGTAGATGTCCGGGATGCCGTCCTGGTCCTCGTCGCGCTCCTCGTCCTCGCACAGCTTCTTGTACTTGGCGTTACGTACCTTCAGCAGGATTCCGGCGAATACCGCGGCGATCAGCGAGCCCATCAGCACGGCCGCCTTGACCTCGTCGGTGAGCACCGCGTCGCCCTGGAAGGCCAGCTCGCCGATGAGCAGGGAGACGGTGAAGCCGATGCCCGCCAGTGAGGCGACCGCGAAGACGTCCGGCCACTTCAGCTCGGGGTTCAGCTCCGCCTTGGTGAAGCGCGCGGTCAGGGCCGTACCGCCGAAGATGCCCACGGCCTTGCCGACGACCAGGCCGAGGACCACACCGAGGGTCTCGGGCCGGGTGAAGACGTCCTTGATTGCCCCGTCGGAGATCGAGACGCCCGCGGAGAACAGGGCGAACAGCGGCACCGCGAGACCGGCGGACAGCGGGCGTACGAGGTGCTCGATGTGCTCGCCGGGGGAGTGCTGCTCGCCGTCGCGGCGGGTGCAGCGCAGCATCAGGCCCATCGCGACACCGGCGATGGTGGCGTGCACACCGCTGTTCTCCATCAGCGCCCAGATGACCAGGCCGAGCGGGACGTAGATGTACCAGCCGCGGACGCCCTTGCGCAGCAGCAGGTAGAAGGCCACCAGGCCCACCACGGCGAAGCCCAGCGCCAGGAAGTTGAGCCGGGAGGTGAAGAAGACCGCGATGATCAGGATCGCGAAGAGGTCGTCGACGACGGCCAGGGTCAGCAGGAAGGCACGCAGTGCGGAGGGCAGGGAGGTGCCGATGACGGCGAGGACCGCGAGCGCGAAGGCGATGTCGGTGGCGGTGGGGACCGCCCAGCCGTCCATCGAGCCGCCGCCGATGGTGTTGACGAGGACGTAGACCAGGGCGGGCATCGCCATGCCGCAGATCGCCGCGACGACCGGCAGCGCGGCCTTCTTGGGGTCGCGCAGCTCGCCTGCCACCAGCTCGCGCTTGAGTTCGATGCCGGCGACGAAGAAGAACACCGTCAGCAGGCCGTTGGCGGCCCAGTGGCCGATGGAGAGGTCCAGCCCCAGGGAGGCGGGCCCGAGGTGGAAGTCGCGGACCGAGGCGTAGCTGTCGCCGAGGGTGTTGGCCCAGATGAGGGCGACCACGGCGGCGGCGAGGAGGAGGACACCGCCCACGGTCTCGGTGCGCAGGGCGTCCGCGATGAAGTTCCGCTCGGGCAGCGACATGCGTCCGAGAAATATGGAACGTCGGTTGTTGGGCGCGCTCACGCGGGACCTCCGGTGGCTCAGGCAGCTGTGCAGCTGGATACGGCTGTTGCAGTTGCCGACCAGACTTCCCGGCGCACCCCAGATTCTTAGCGCGTTGTTGACGCACTTCTTACCCTACCTGGCGTGCGCAAGGGGAAGGCGGGCGATCTTCACCTTACGGGCATATCGCCTGGAGAGCCGCTCGGGGAACGCTGAAGGGGCGCCCCGAGCGGGACGCCCCTTCGACGGTGCTGCGCGCTGAGGTACGGGCCGTCAGTCCTCGCTGCCCGCGCTCGGCAGCTTCTTCTGGATCAGGTCCATGACGGAGGAGTCCGTGAGCGTGGTGACGTCACCGAGGTCGCGGTTCTCGGCGACATCGCGCAGCAGCCGCCGCATGATCTTGCCGGAGCGGGTCTTGGGCAGCTCGGCGACCGGCATGATGCGCTTGGGCTTGGCGATCGGCCCCAGCTGTTTGGCGACGTGCGCGCGCAGCTCCTCGACCAGGCCTTCGTCCTCGGCCGCGCCGCCGCGCAGGATGACGAAGGCGCAGATGGCCTGGGTGGTCTGCGGGTCGGCGGCCCCCACGACCGCGGCCTCGGCGACCTTGGGGTGCGAGACCAGCGCGGACTCGACCTCGGTGGTGGAGATGTTGTGCCCGGAGACGAGCATGACGTCGTCCACCCGGCCCAGCAGCCAGATGTCGCCGTCCTCGTCCTTCTTGGCGCCGTCCCCGGCGAAGTACTTGCCCTCGAAGCGCGACCAGTAGGTGTCCAGGTAGCGCTGGTCGTCGCCCCAGATGGTGCGCAGCATGGACGGCCACGGCTCGGTCAGGACCAGGTAGCCGCCCGCGCCGTCGGGCACCTCGTTGGCGTCGTCGTCCACGACGGTCGCGGCGATGCCGGGCAGCGGCAGCTGCGCCGAGCCGGGCTTGGTCTCGGTGACGCCCGGCAGCGGGCTGAGCATCATGGCGCCGGTCTCGGTCTGCCACCAGGTGTCCACGATCGGGGCCTTGTCGGCGCCGATGTGCTTGCGGTACCAGATCCAGGCCTCGGGGTTGATGGGCTCGCCCACCGAGCCGAGCACGCGCAGGCTGGACAGGTCGAACTTGGCCGGGATGTCGTCGCCCCACTTCATGCAGGCGCGGATCGCGGTGGGCGCGGTGTAGAGGATGGTGACGCCGTACTTCTGCACGATCTCCCACCAGCGGCCCTGGTGCGGGGTGTCGGGGGTGCCCTCGTAGAGGACCTCGGTCGCGCCGTTGGAGAGCGGGCCGTAGGTGATGTACGAGTGGCCGGTGACCCAGCCGACGTCGGCGGTGCACCAGTAGACGTCGGTCTCCGGCTTGAGGTCGAAGACGGCGTGGTGGGTGTAGGAGACCTGGGTGAGGTAGCCGCCGGTGGTGTGCAGGATGCCCTTGGGCTTTCCGGTGGTGCCGGAGGTGTAGAGGATGAACAGCGGGTGCTCGGCGTCGAAGGCCTCGGGGGTGTGCCGGTCGGACTGGCGGCCGACGATGTCGTGCCACCACACGTCGCGGCCCTCGGTCCAGCCGATGCCGTCCTGGCCCGTACGGCGGACGACCAGCACGCTGCGGACGTTGTCCGTACCGGGCTTGGTGAGCGCCTCGTCGACGGCGGGCTTGAGCGCGCTGGGCTTGCCGCGGCGGTAGCCGCCGTCGGCGGTGATGACCACGCGGGCGTCCGCGTCGTTGATGCGGGTCGCCAGCGCGTCGGCGGAGAAGCCGCCGAAGACCACGGAGTGCGGGGCGCCCAGGCGCGCGCAGGCCAGCATGGCGATGACCGTCTCGGGGATCATCGGCATGTAGATCGCGACCCGGTCGCCGGCCGCGACACCCAGCTCCACCAGGGCGTTGGCGGCCTTGGAGACCTCGCGCTGGAGTTCGGCGTAGGTGATCGCGCGGGTGTCGCCCGGCTCGCCCTCGAAGTGGATGGCCACGCGGTCGCCCAGGCCGTTCTCCACATGGCGGTCCACGCAGTTGTAGGCGACGTTGAGCTTGCCGTCGGCGAACCACTTGGCGAAGGGCGCGCCCGACCAGTCCAGCGTCTGGGTGGGCGCGGTCTCCCATGTCAGCCGCTTGGCCTGCTCGGCCCAGAAACCCAGCCGGTCCGCTTTGGCCTGTTCGTACGCCTCGGCCGTGACATTGGCGGCGGCGGCCAGATCGGCGGGCGGCGCGAAACGCCGCTCCTCCTTCAGCAGGTTGGCCAGGCTTTCGTTGCTCACGACTTCTCCCAGACTCAGGGCGTTCGATGGGTCCCGGGCCATAGCTCATCAGCCCACGGGCCGCCCTGACAAGGGTTGTTGGCAAAAATTGGTGTAGACCTATGTGCCCTTTGGCTTGTCCGTCCGGTCATACGGGAAGCCGGGCGGGCTCGGCGCGTACGGCACGGAAGCGGCCCGAACCGCGCTCCAGGACGTAGGCCTGGGCCTCGGCGACGTGGAAGTACATGCCGTGCAGGGTCAGCGAGCCCTCGGCCACCCGGCGGGCGACACAAGGGTGGGCCATCAGGTGGTCCAGCTGCTGCACGACGTTGACGAGGGCGAGCCGCTCCAGGTCGTCGGCCACCGGCCGGTCGGCGAGGGCGACTTCGCCCCGGCCCAGCCGGCCGATCCGCTCCATCCGGGCCAGGCTCGGGCGGCCGTGCCGCAGCCAGCGCGCCAGGGGGGTGACCGGCGCGGACTTCTCCGGGGGCGCCTCGGGCGCGGAAGCGGAGCCGAGCAGGGCCTGCATCGCGCCGCAGCCCGAGTGCCCGCAGACGGTGAGGGACCCGACCTTCAGTACGTCGACGGCGTACTCGATCGCGGCGCCCACCGAGTCGCAGGTGGCGTCGCTGCCCGGCGGCGGCATCAGATTGCCCACATTGCGCACGGTGAACAGGTCGCCCGGACCGCTGGAGGTGATCATGCTGGTGACCAGCCGGGAGTCGGCGCAGGTCAAGAAGAGCTGGGTGGGGCGCTGCCCCTCCCGGGCGAGCCGGGCCAGCTCCTCGCGCACCAGCGGAGCCGTATTGCGCTGGAAGGCCTGGACCCCGCCCATGAGTTGACTGCCGCTGGCCGAGAGGGCGTCGGGGTCCGGGCTCTGCGGGGAGCGGGCCACGTCCTGCGCGGGGCGGGTGCAGTGGTGGTTGCGCCAGGGCGTCCAGGGGCGGCAGGCGTGCGCGGTGGCGGGCTCGGCGATGGGGCGCCCGGAGCGCCCGTTGAGCTTCACCCAGCCGCCGTGCGCGCGGTGCCGGTCGCACCAGGACTGCAGCGCCTCGTAGGCGGCGTGGTCCATGAACGAGCCGCCGATCACGACCACTACGGAGGAGCCCTGGGGGACCTGCGCGAGCGCCCGGGTCAGCCGCGGCACCGCCAGGAACGTCAACTGGCCGTCCACGCCGACGCGGTAGCCGTCCTTCTCCTGGCAGACGGTGATACGGGTGTGCGTCAGGCGGCGCAGCGACAGGAACCCGGCGACCGCGATGCCGATGCACACGCCCTGCAGGACGCCGAAGACCACCACACCGCTCAAGGTGGCGGCGTACACGGGGAATTCGCGGTGCCGCTGCACGTGCTTGATGTGCGCGAAGCTCACCATGCGCACGCCCACCACCATCACCAGCGCCGCGAGCGCGGCCAGCGGGATCAGCTCCAGCGCGCGGGCCAGCAGCCCTGCGCACAGCAGGACCCACACGCCGTGCAGGACCGTGGCCCTGCGGGTGCGCGCGCCGGCCCTGACGTTGGCCGAGCCGCGGATCGCGCCGCCCGCCACCGGCAGTCCGCCCAGCAGCCCGGAGATGACGTTGGCACTGCCCTGGCCGGCCAGTTCGCGGTTCAGATGGGAGCTGACCGGGCGCGCGCCGGGCTGCTCGGCGGCCAGCTTGTCCACCGCGACCGCCGAGAGCAGCGACTCCATGCTGGCGACGAGGGTGACGGTCAGTACGGCCGCCGCGATGGCGAGTACGGGCGCGTCGGGCAGGGCGGGCAGCGCCTGCGGGCGCCAGTTGGGCAGGTCCACGCGCGGCACGCTCATGGCCGCGCTCACGGTGGTGGCGGCGGCCACGGCGACGAGCGGCGCGGGGATCGTGCGCAGCGTGCGGCCGAGCCGCCCGGGGATGCGCGGCCAGCCGACCAGCAGGGCGACGGTGATGGCGCCGATGAGCACCGAGGCCAGATGCAGATGGCCCAACTGGCCCGGCAGGTCGCCGGCGTTGTCGATCGCCGAGCTGTCCGGGCTGCCGCCGAGCACCACATGGAGCTGTCCGACGGCGATGGTGACGCCGATGCCGGCGAGCATGCCGTGCACGATCGCGGGGCTGATGGCGAGCGCGGCCCGGGCCACCCGCAGGGCGCCCAGGGCGAGTTGGGCCAGGCCGGCGAGCACGGTGATGGCGCAGGTGGCGCGCCAGCCGTAGCGCTGCACGAGGTCGGCGGTGACGACCAGCAGGCCGGTGGCGGCGCCGCTGACCTGGAGCGGGGCCCCGCCCAGCAGTCCGGCGACGATGCCGCCGACGGCCGCGGCGATCAGGCCGGCCTGCAGCGGGGCGCCGGTGGCCAGCGCGATGCCGAGCGAGAGCGGGATGGCGATCAGGAAGACGACGAGAGAGGCGTTCAGATCGTGGCGCCAGGCGCCGGGGTCGAGCCACTTCCTGGACTGCGGCCGGATCTTCGACCGGAGCGGGGGCCTGAACTGCGAGGAGTTCCTGAGCTGCGACATTCCCGTCTCCTCCGGGGCGACGCGGTCGCGCGGGGCGCGATCGTGGGGCGGCGGTGTACTGCGGCGGGACGCGAGCCGACCGGCGGTCGTCGCGGTGAGTGACGGTCCGGTGACTCTCAAGCATCGGTAAACGAATCGTAATGACGTGTAAAGGCCAGGAGAAGTCTTTACGGGCAGACGGATCACTCATTCCGCCTTTCGGGTGAACACCCGCTGGGCCCGCTTGTCACTCCCCTCCTCATTCCCGACGTATGCGAATTTAGGGGCGGTTTTGCCGTTTTGCCGTGAAGGGCGTGTCTGTGCGCGTCCGTACGTGCCCGCAGCTCAAGGAATGAGGTGGCTGGATGGCAGCCGTATCGAAGGTCGCGGCCGGGGTCATCGTGACGGTGGCGCTGGCGGCGGTCGCCGGCTGTTCAGGGGGAGCGGACGGCGGGTCGACCGCCGGGAAGAAGCAGCAGGCCGCTGCGCCCGAGCCCGCCGCGGAGCCCGTACGGCTCATCGGCGACGGCTCGACCGCGTACACCGGAGCCCAGCCCCACCAGCCCCGTGCGCAGCGCCTCAAGGCGGGCGAGCGGCCGCCGCAGTTCGTGGTCTTCTCCTGGGACGGCGCGGGCGAGGACAGCCAGAAGCTCTTCTCGCACTTCCGCGAGGTCGGCAGGAAGTACGACGCGAAGATGACGTACTTCCTCAGCGGCGTCTACATGCTCCCCGGCTCCAAGAAGGGGCTCTACCACCCGCCCAAGCACGGCGCCGGCGCCTCCGACATCGGCTTCAACGACGTCAAGGGAATCAAGGACACCGCCGACCAGCTCCGCGCGGCCTGGCAGGACGGCAACGAGATCGGCACGCACTTCAACGGCCACTTCTGCGGCCCCAACGGCGGGGTGGGCACCTGGTCGCCCGCGGAGTGGAAGAGCGAGATCCAGCAGGCCGAGTCCTTCGTGAAGAACTGGAAGACCAACACCGGCCTGAAGGGCGAGAAGCCGCTGCCCTTCGACTACAGCAAGGAGCTCGTCGGCGGGCGCGCGCCCTGCCTGGAGGGCCAGCGCAACCTGATCCCCGCAGCCAAGGAGATGGGCTTCCGCTACGACGCCAGCTCGGTGGGCGCCCGCCAGATCTGGCCGTCCAAGCTCGGCGGCATCTGGGACTTCCCGCTCCAGCAGGTCCCCGTGCCCGGCCGCGCCTTCGAGACGCTGTCGATGGACTACAACTTCCTGGCCAACCAGTCCGGCACCACCAAGGGCGACCCGTCCCGGCACGCCGCCTGGGGCCGGCAGATGCACGACGGCCTGATGGCGGCCTTCTCCAGAGCCGAGAAGGGCAACCGCGCGCCGCTGTTCATCGGCAACCACTTCGAGTCCTGGAACGGCGGCACGTACATGCGCGCCATCGAGGACACCATCAAGTCGGTCTGCCCCAAGGAGGGCGTGCGCTGCGTGTCCTTCAAGCAGATGGCCGACTGGATGGACGCCCAGGACCCCAAGGTCCTGGACAGGCTGCGGGCGCTGGAGGTGGGCGAGGCTCCCAAGGGGGGCTGGGCGGCCTACCTCGCCGCCCAGCCCGCGCCGGCCAGGCCCGCCGCGCCCGCGGCGACGCCGGTCAGGCAGGCGGCGCGGTAGTCGTCGCGAGCCCTTCCGCGAGGACGAAGGCGGGGTCGACCTGGGCCGCCAGGTCGGCGCCCGTCTTCGCGTTTCCCCAGCTCTCCGCGTTCTTCAGGTGGAAGTGCACCATCTGGCGGGTGTAGCGCTCCCAGTCGCGCTGCTCGTAGGCCTCGTCGGCGGTGGTGTGCAGGACCTTAAGGGCCTGCTTGTTGTCCTCCTCCAGGAAGTCGTACGGAGCCGGGCGGCCCTTCTCCATGGCCCGTACCCAGTCGGAGTGCCCGACCGTCACCAGCAGGTCCTCGCCGGCCTCGTCCCGCAGGAAGGCCAGGTCGTCCGGGCCCTGCACCTTGTTGCCGACCACCTTGAGCGTGACGCCGTAGTCCCGGGCGTACTCCTTGTACTGGCGGTAGACCGCGATGCCCTTACGGGTGGGCTCGGCGACCAGGAACGTCACGTCGAAGCGGGTGAACATGCCCGAGGCGAAGGAGTCCGAGCCGGCCGTCATGTCGACGACGACGTACTCGTCGCGGCCGTCCACGAGGTGGTTCAGGCACAGCTCCACCGCGCCGACCTTGGAGTGGTAGCAGGCCACGCCCAGGTCGGACTCGGTGAACGGGCCGGTCGCCATCAGGCGCGGCGCCACGCCGCCCGCGCCGCCGCCCTCCAGGGGTACGGGCCGCGCGCAGGCCGCGTAGACGGGGTTGTCCTCAAGGACCCGCAGCAGCCGGGACCCCGCACCGGGCGGCGTCGTTTTGATCATGGTCTCGGCGGAGGCGATCCGCGGATTCGCCCCCCGCAAGTAGTCCTTGATCATCGGGAGATGGGCGCCCATGGCGGGCAGGGCGGCGGCCTCCGCCTCGTGCAGGCCGAGGGCGGCCCCCAGGTGCTGGTTGATATCGGCGTCCACCGCGACGACCGGGACGGAGCCGGCGGCGAGATGGCGGATGAACAGGGAGGACAGCGTGGTCTTGCCACTGCCGCCCTTGCCTACGAAAGCGATCTTCATGTTCACAAAGGGTAGGCGGGGGATCGCGCACCGTGAGAGCCCGGCGTGAAGAAGACCACTCGTTCGAGGGGCAGGGGCTTGCGGTGCGTAGGGTCTAACCATGGCTGCACTCTCCCGGGGGACGACCCCCGTCCCCCCGAGGCCGACCGCCGATCCGCTCGCGACCCTGGCGTCGCTTCCCGGGGTCGCCGACGCGGTGGATTCCGTACGCAAGAGCGTGGACCGGGTCTACGGGCACCGGATCATGCGCCGCCGCAGCACCGAGGTCACCTCCGAGGCGGCGCTGCGCGGAGCGCGCGGCTCCGCGGCGCTGGCCGGTGCGGACTGGGCGCTGGAAGAGATGCGCAGGCGTACGGACTTCGGGGTCGCGGGTGAGCCGCGGACGGTCGGCGCCGCGCTGCGGCTGACCGCCGAGGCCGGTCAACTGCTGGGTGTGTGGCGGCAGTCGCCGCTGCGGGTGCTGGCGCGGCTGCATCTGGTGGCGGCGGCCACGGACGGGGCGCGCGGCGCGGAGCAGGAGGACGGCGAGGCTCCTCAGGAGGGCCCGGCCGACGGCGCGGACGATGCGGTGGGCAGGCCGCGGCTGGCCGGTGAGGGGGTTCAGGAACCCCTCGTACGGCTGCCGTTGCCGGACGCGGAGGAAGTGGCCGGGCGGCTGGACGGGCTGGCGCGGCTGCTGCTGGCCGGCAGCCAGGCCCCGGCGCTGGTGACGGCCGCTGTGGTGCACGGCGAACTGCTGGCGCTGCGGCCCTTCGGCTCGTACAACGGGCTGGTCGCGCGGGCCGCCGAGCGGATCGTGCTGATCGGCAGCGGGCTCGACCCGAAGTCGATCTGCCCGGCGGAGGTCGGGCACGCGGAGCTGGGGCAGGACGCCTATACGGCGGCGCTGGACGGCTATGCCTCGGGGACGCCAAAGGGGGTGGCGGCGTGGATCGCGCACTGCGGGCGCGCGGTCGAACTCGGTGTGCGGGAGAGCACGGCGGTGTGTGAGGCGCTGCAGCGGGGCGCGGCCTGAGGGGTGTCCCCGCGGGGTGAAACGGCCCGGTGAACGGGCCTTCGGGAGACAGGAGTTGCGGCGGTACCAGGTGCTGAACGGTACCGCCGCTGGCATGTCCGCCGGGTTACCATGCGTGCACTGTTGTTTGCCCATCAGGTCGGAGAACTTGGTCCGTTACCTGGTGCGGCTGGCCCGTAATCGACGGGTCGGCGTCGCGTGGGTGCCCTGCTTCCATGCTCGGTCCGTGGGCCTTGATGCGTTACAGGTGATCCTCTCGGATGTCCTTGGTCTCGCGGGCCGTTGAATCCTTTGTACTCCTGATGCCGGGTAAGCGGAACCCCTAGCCGCAGATCTTTACTTTTGACTTCAAACAGCTTCAAACGGCATCAATCAGCTCCAAATGCGGCTGATCCGGTCAACGGGCGGGCGGCGCTTGCTGGCGTACCAGACCAGGCCCGCGGTCGCGGCGGCCGCGCCCACGGCGGCGACCGTGGCCAGGACCGGGCGCGAGGGCATGGACAGGGACGGCAGGCGCTGCTTGAGGCGCACCGGGCGGTTGAACGTCACGACGGGCCAGTCCCGGGCCAGGGCTTCGCGGCGCAGCGCGCGGTCGGGGTTGACCGCGCAGGGGCGGCCCACCGCCTCCAGCATCGGGACATCGGTGGCCGAGTCGCTGTACGCGTAGCAGCGGGCCAGGTCGTATCCCTCGGACTCGGCGAGCTCGCGGATGGCCTCGGCCTTGGTCGGGCCGTAGGCGTAGTACTCGATCTCGCCGGTGAAGCGGCCGTCCTCGCCGACGACCATGCGGGTCGCCACGACCCGGTCCGCGCCGAGGAGTTCGCCGATCGGCTCGACGACCTCGGCGCCGGAAGTCGAGACGATCACGACATCGCGGCCGGCCGCGTGGTGGTCCTCGATGAGGGACGCGGCCTCGTCGTAAATGATCGGGTCGATCAGGTCGTGCAGGGTCTCGGCGACGATCTCGCGGACCTGGGCTACGTCCCAGCCACGGCAGAGCGAGGAGAGGTACTCGCGCATCCGCTCCATCTGGTCGTGGTCCGCGCCGCCCGCGAGGAACACGAACTGGGCGTATGCGGTGCGCAGTACGGCCCGCCGATTGATCAAGCCGCCTTGGTAGAAGGACTTGCTGAAGGTCAACGTGCTCGACTTTGCAATGACTGTCTTGTCCAGGTCGAAGAACGCGGCAGTCCGCGGAGCAGAGAGGGGCGTCGAGTGGGGCACGGAGTGGTTTTCCACGAGCCGAGCATAGGCGCCCACCATTCGGCGTAAGGTGGGGCGCGTGGGTTTGCCTGAGAAGGCTCTCGGGTACACCATGGAAGTCACGGATCGTTCGCGACCGTGCTAACCCGGCCCGACTCCTCCCCCCCCGAGTCGGCCGTGGGGACGACCCCCGCTCTCCCCCCCGGCGGGGGTCGTCGCATGTCCGGACGCGTTTTTGGCTCGCGGACACGGATCATCTCCCTCCTCTTCGCCCTCGGCGGCGGCTCCTGCACGCACGCCTTGATCGTCACTGTACGTAGTCGTGGCGATGCTCTGAGGAAGTTTTCGTAGGTTCCCCGGTATAGGTGACAGGGATATTCACAACCACTGAGTTGTCCACAGTTTTGGACCAAGATCCACGGGATTTCTCCGATCGCTGCACGGTGAAAGTCCGCGAGTAAGCGGATGTGCGAGTTGCGTAGCGATAGGGGGACGGAACGTGGCCGGATCCATGACATCCGAACGGTCGGCGCAGGCGGGCGGAGAGCGCGCCGGGCCGCTGATCGTGACCGAGGACGAAGAACTCCTCGACGACCTTCTGCGGTTGTGCGCCGCGGCCGGTGCGCTGCCGGAAGTGACGCATGGCGTCCCCGCGCGCAAAGGGGGCTGGGAGTCGGCTCCGCTGGTGATCGTCGGGGACGACTGCGCGCCGCGGCTGCGCGGGGCCGGGCGCCGCGAAGGAGTGGTCCTCGTCGGGCGGGACGCGGACGACTGGTCGGTGTGGCAGCTGGCCGTGGAGATCGGCGCCGAACGGGTGCTGGTGCTGCCCGACGGCGAGAGCTGGCTGGTGGACCGGATCGCGGACGCGGCCGAGGGCGTGGGCCCGACCGCGCTGACGGTCGGCGTGATCGGCGGGCGCGGCGGGGCCGGTGCGAGCACCCTGGCCTGCGCGCTGGCGGTCACCGCGGCCCGGATGGGGCAGCGGACCCTCCTCGTGGACGCGGACCCGCTGGGCGGCGGCCTGGACGTACTGCTCGGCGGCGAGCGGGAGAAGGGGCTGCGCTGGCCGGCGTTCGCCGAGTCGCGCGGCCGGGTCGGCGGCGGAGCGCTGGAGGAGTCGCTGCCCGAAGTCCACGCACTGCGCGTCCTGAGCTGGGACCGGGGCGACACGGTGGTGATCCCGCCGCCTGCCATGCGCGCGGTGGTGGCCGCGGCGCGCAGACGGGGTGGCGTCGTGGTCGTGGACCTGCCGCGCCGGGTGGACGAAGCCGTGGCCGAGGCGCTGGCGCAGATCGACGTCGGGCTGCTGGTGGTCCCCGCCGAACTGCGGTCGGTGGCAGCGGCCCGCCGGGTGACGGCAGGCGTGCAGATGGTGCTGCGGGACCTGCGGGTGGTGGCCCGCGGTGCCCCGGGCCCCGGCCTGGCGGACGAGGAGATCGCCCGGCTGCTGGGGCTGCCCCTGGTGGGTGAACTCCCCTGGGAATCCGGGCTGTTGGATGCGCTGGCGCGAGGTGCGCCTCCGGGGGCGAGCGTGCGCGGGCCGCTGGGCCGGTTCTGCGCGCAGTTCTGGCAGCGGACGCTGCCGGGAGGGCGGGCTTCTGACGGGGGAGTCGGGCTGGTGGGCGGGGCTAGAGGGGCGGACCGGGGCAGCGGGGCGGACGCGGGCAGCGGGGGCGAAGGGGGTGTCGGGGCATGAGCGGTGAGGTTCTGCTGGAGGCGGTGCGGCGGCGGCTCGCGGAGGAAGGGGCCGAGCCCACGCCCGCGCGGGTGGCCGTGGCGCTGCGCGAGGAGGGGCGGCTGCTCGGGGATGCCGAAGTGCTGGGCGTGGTCGCCGCGTTGAGATCCGAGATGGTGGGCAGCGGGCCGCTGGAGTCGCTGCTGGCCGCGCCCGAGGTGACCGATGTCCTGGTCACCGCGCCGGACGAGGTGTGGGTGGACCGGGGCGGCGGGCTGGAGCGTACGGCGGTGCGCTTCCCGGACGAGGCGGCGGTGCGCAGACTGGCGCGGCGGCTGGCCGCGGTGGCCGGGCGCCGGCTGGACGACGCCCGGCCGTGGGTGGACGCCCGGCTGCCTGATGGGACACGGCTGCACGCGGTCCTGCCGCCGGTGGCGGTCGGCTCGACCTGCCTCTCGCTACGGGTACTGCGGCCGCGCGCCTTCTCCCTGGAGGAACTGCTCGCCGCGGGGACGGTGCCACCGGGCGGCGACCGGCTGCTGCGCGCGGTGCTGGCAGCCCGGGTCTCGTTCTTGATCAGTGGAGGTACGGGCAGCGGTAAGACGACTCTCCTGAGTGCGCTGCTGGGCCTGGTCGGCCCCGGCGAACGGATCGTACTGGCCGAGGACTCCGCGGAGTTGCGGCCCGACCACCCCCATGTCGTACGCCTGGAAGCGCGCCCGGCGAATCAGGAAGGCGCCGGGCGGGTGACCCTGCGGGATCTGGTGCGCCAGGCGCTGCGGATGCGCCCTGACCGCCTGGTGGTCGGCGAGGTGCGCGGCGCCGAGGTCACGGACCTGCTGGCGGCGCTGAACACCGGCCACGAGGGGGGCTGCGGGACGGTGCACGCGAACGCCGCGTGCGACGTACCGGCGCGCCTGGAGGCGCTGGGCTCGGCCGCCGGACTCGACCGGGCCGCGCTGCACAGCCAGTTGGCGGCCGCGCTGTCGGTGGTGCTGCACCTGGTACGCGACCGGGACGGGCGGCGGCGGATCGCGCAGGTGCATGTGCTGGAGCGGGACCGGGACGGGCTCGTGGTGACCGTACCGGCGGCGCTGTGGGGAGCCGACGGATTCCAAGAGGCGGCAGGTTGGGGCCGGTTGGTGCAGCTGTGCGAGCGGGGCGAGAGCGGTGTGAAGGGCGGGGGAGCCGGATGAGCGGGAGTGCGGTGGCGGTCGGGTCGGTGCCGGTGTGCGCGGCGGTGCTGTGCGCCGGAGCGGCCGTATGGCTGGCCGGTGGGCGGGACGACTCGGCCCGGCGGGCGCGGCTGATGTTCGCGGGCGGCGGGACGACGGGCCCGGCGGACCCCGGCTGGGAGAGCCGGATCCGGATGTGGCTCGAAGAGGTACGGAGGTGGTTCGCGGGGCGGTCGCCGCGGCCGGAGGCGTCGTACGGGGCGAGTGCCGGACGGCCCGGTGGGCGCAAGGGACTTGGGGGCCTGGGGCGGGTGCGTCGGTTCCTGCACCCCGGTTGGCTCCTGCACCGTGGCCGGATCGGGCCGTGGGTCTGGTGTGTGCCGCTGGGTATCGGCGCCGGGCTGCTGACGAGATCCGTACTGCCGGTGGTCGCCGGAGTCGTGGCGGCGCCGTTGGTACGCCGCTGGCTGGCCGGGCGTGGCAGGGCGCGGGAGCGCAGGCGGCGGGACGCGTCAGTGATCGCCCTGTGCTCGGCAGTGGCGGGCGAACTGCGGGCCGGGCGGCAGCCGGGACCGGCCCTGCTGGCCGTGGGCGCACAGAGCCTGGGGACCGTGGAGTTCGGGGAGGCGGGGACCGCGGTGCTGGCGGCGGCGCGGTTCGGCGGGGACGTACCCGGAGCGCTGCGCACGGCGGCGCGGCTGCCGGGTGCGGACGGCCTCACCGGCGTGGCGGCCTGCTGGCAGGTCGGGGTCGAAGGCGGAGCCGGACTGGCGGCCGGCCTGGAGCGCATCGCCTTCGCACTGCGCACCCGCCACGACCAACGCGAGGACCTGAACGCCCAGTTGGCAGGCCCACGGGCAACAGCCCTGATGCTGGCACTGCTCCCGGCATGCGGCGTCCTGATGGGCACCGCACTGGGCGCGGACCCCGTACACGTACTGCTGCACACGCCCATCGGCTGGGCGTGCCTGGCAGCCGGCTGCCTCTTGGAGTGGGCCGGGGTGCTGTGGACTGCCCGGATCGTCCGCGGCGCGATGGCCGCGGGGCCGGTGTCGGGGGATGCGACGGGGCGGGCGGCGAGTCCGGACCCGCGGGTGGCGACGGGAGTCGGGCCGGGGGCGGAGACAGCGGCAGGGGCCATGGAGCTGTCGATGACGTCGCGGCCCAGGGGCGCGGATGCGGCGTCGGGGCCTATGGATTCGGCGGCGGCGTGGGGGCGTACGGGTGTGGCGTCGATGCCGCCGATGCCGATGCCGATGCCGATGCCGATGCCGATGCCGATGCCGACGCCGATGCCGACGCCGAAGTCGGGGAGTGCGGATGCGGTGGTGGATGCGGCGGTGGTTTCGGGGTGTAGCGCAACAGCGGCAGGTCTTCGGCAGCGGGTGGGCGTGAGTGAGGGAGCGGGGGAGGGCTGGGGGTGGTGAGTGGCGAAGGGCTGGAGGTTGTCCACAGGCTGGGGATGACGGTTTCGGTTGTCGCGGCGGTGGTGTGCGCGGTGATGGCTGTGAGGGAGGCCCGCAGGGAAAGGGTGGTGCGGCGGAGGGCAGGGGTGTTGCTGGGGGCGGGCGGTGGGATGCGCCGGTCCGGCGGGGTGTGGTGCGGCGGATGGGTGGCGCGGTGGGGAGGGGGATGGAAGCAGGGCGTGCTGGTGGCGGGGGTGGTTGGTGCTGGGGTCATCTTCGTCGGTGGGGTGGCCGGGGTCGTGGTGGGACTCGCGGTGGGGTGCGGGCTGTGGCGCTGGCAGCGTCGTCAGGAGGCCGCAGTTGCCGAGCGGGTGTGGGCGGCGGAGGTCCGTGCGGGGCTGGCGACGGGCGCGGATCTGTTGGGGGCCTGTCTGGCGGCGGGGGCCGGGCCGCGGGATGCCGCTGAGGCGGTGGGGCGATCGCTTGGCGGGGCGGTGGGGGAGAGGCTGCGCCAGGTGGCTGCTGAGCTCCGTCTGGGCGGAGAACCGGCCGTGGCATGGGGGCGGTTGGCGGTCCTGCCCGGGGCGAGAGGGCTGGCCCTGTGCATGGAGCGTGCCGGGATATCGGGGGTGCCCGCCGTCGATTCCGTGACGCGGATCGCCACTGAACTCCGTGCGGAGTGGGGGCGGGCGGCGGCCACCCGGGCGCGCAGGGCGGGAGTGCTGGTCACTCTGCCGCTGGCGGCGTGCTTTCTGCCCGCCTTTCTGGCCCTTGGGGTGGCGCCGGTGCTCGTCGGGCTGGCGGACGGGCTGCTGGGACGCGGCTGACACAGGCAGAGCGGCTGACACAGGCATGCAGGTCAACGGGTCAAGGGGCTTGAGATCCCAACGAGTTGAAGAGTCGAAGGCTGAAGGGTTAAGGAGGGGGCTGTGATGGTTCGACGGTGGTGTGCGGCGCTGCGCGGGTCGGCAGACCGGGGAATGACGACGGCCGAGTACGCGGTCGGCACGCTCGCGGCGTGTGCCCTGGCGGCGGTGCTCTACAAGGTCGTCACGAGCGGGACGGTGAGCGGGGCGCTGCAATCGCTGATCTCGGAGGCGCTCGATGCGCCGTTCTGACGGCAGGGGCGTGGGCCGGGTGGGAGTGGCGGGCCGCGGCTCGCCACCCCGGCTCCCGCCCTCGCCCCCGCCCCGGGCCCCGGCCCTGGCCCCAGCGCCGCACCCGGTCTCGCGGGACGCGGGCTACATCACCGCCGAATCGGCGCTGGTGATACCGACGTTGATGCTCTTCGCCGCGATGCTCCTTTGGGGAGTGATGGCCGGCTGCGCGCAGATTCAGTGCGTGGACGCGGCCAGGGCGGGGGCACGGGCGGCGGCCAGGTCCGAGCCGCCGGGCGCGGTGCTGGCGGCGGCGAAGGAAGCGGGGCCCGGCGGGGCACGGGTGGCGGTGTCCAAGGAGGGCGACCTGGTGCGCGTACGCGTCGAGGCGTCGGCGCCCGGGATCGGGTCGCTGACGCTGAGGCTGGGAGGGGAGGCGGTGGCACTTGCCGAGGAAGCGGTGGGGAGATGAGGGCTCGGCCACGGTGTGGTCGGCGTTCGGGGCGATGGCGCTGGTCGCGGTGTTCGCCGTGGTGATCGGCATGGGCCAGGCGGTGCTGTCCCGCCACCGGGCGGGCGGGGCGGCCGACTTGGCGGCCCTGGCCGCCGCCGACCGCAGCCTGTACGGAACGCAGGACGCCTGTGCCACGGCACGCAGGGTGGCGGCGGCCCAAGGCGCGCACCTGGTGAGATGTGTGCTGCGGGCGGAGGTGGCCGACGTCTCGGCCGAGGCGAAGGCCGGTCCTTTCACCTCGCGGGTACGGGCGAGAGCGGGCCCGCCGCAGGGGGAAGGAGGCGAGGCCATATAGGTCGCACAGAGCCTGACGCGGCCCAAGCGGGGCCCGGCGAAACCCAATGCAGGGCCCGGCGTGCCCATGCAGGGCCCGGCGTGACCCATGCGGGGCCCGGCGTGACCCATGCGGGGCCCGGCGGAGCTACGGCTGTGGTGCTCCCTTGAGGAGTTCGGTCAGCAGCCGGATGGCTCCCCGCTTGTGGAGGGGATCGTTGCCGTTGCCGCACTTGGGGGACTGGATGCAGGAGGGGCAGCCGGCATCGCATTCGCAGGAGGCGATCGCCCGGCGGGTGGCGGCCAGCCACTCCGCCGCGGTGTGGAAGGCGCGTTCGGCGAAGCCCGCGCCGCCCGGGTGGCCGTCGTAGACGAAGACCGTGGGCAGCAGGGTGTCCGGGTGCAGGGGGATGGAGACGCCGCCGATGTCCCAGCGGTCGCAGGTGGCGAACAGCGGCAGCATGCCGATGGAGGCGTGTTCGGCCGCGTGCAGGGCGCCGCCCAGTTGCTCCGGGTTGACCCGGGCGGCGTCCAGCTGGTCCTCGGTGACGGTCCACCACACGGCGCGGGTGCGCAACGTCCGCGCAGGGAGGTCGAGTTTGGTCTCGCCGAGCACCTCACCGGTGATGAGTTTGCGGCGCAGGAAGGAGACGACCTGATTGGTGACCTCGACGGAGCCGAAGCACAACCGCGAGTCCCCCCAGGGGATTTCGGTGTCGGTCTCCAGGACGGAGATGGCGGTGGTGTCGCGGGCGGTCGTGGAGTAGGGCGGGTTCGCCTCCTTGACCAGGGCGGCGTTGTCCGCCAGGTCGAGGTGCTCGACCAGGTACGTACGGCCCTGGTGCAGGTGGACGGCGCCGTCGTGGACGGTGGTGTGCGCGGCGCCCGCGTCCACCGTGCCCAGCAGCCGCCCGGTGCCGGACTCGACGATCTGGACGGGCGAGCCGCCCTGGCCGCGGATGTCGGTGAGGTCGGCGGCGCGCTCGCGGCGCGTCCAGTGCCAGGCCTTGGCGCGCCGGCGCAGCAGCTTGCGGGCCTCCAGCTGCGGCAGGAGGTCGGGCGCGGCGGGCCCGAAGAGCGCGAAGTCGTCCTCGGTGAGCGGGAGTTCGGAGGCGGCCGCGCACAGGTGGGGGGCGAGCACGTACGGATTGTCGGGGTCCAGGACGGTGGACTCCACGGGCTGGGAGAAGAGGGCCTCGGGGTGGTGCACCAGGTACGTGTCCAGCGGGTCGTCGCGGGCGACGAGGACGGCCAGCGCGCCCTGCCCGGCCCGCCCCGCGCGCCCGGCCTGCTGCCACAGGGAGGCGCGGGTGCCGGGGTAGCCCGCGATGACGACGGCGTCCAGGCCGGAGACGTCCACGCCCAGCTCCAGCGCCGTGGTCGCGGCCAGGCCCAGCAGGTCGCCGGTGTGCAGCGCCCGCTCCAGGGCCCGGCGCTCCTCGGGGAGATAGCCGCCCCGGTAGGCGGCCACCCGCCCCGGCAGCGAGCGGTCCACCTCGGCCAGCCGCTCCTGGGCGATGAGCGCGATCAGTTCGGCGCCGCGCCGGGAGCGTACGAAGGCGACGGTCCGTACGCCCTGGACGGCGAGGTCGGTGAGCAGGTCGGCGCTCTCGGCGGTGGCGGTACGGCGCACCGGAGCGCCCTGTTCGCCGTGCAGCTCGGTCAGCGGCGGCTCCCACAGGGCGAAGACCAGCTCGCCGCGCGGCGAGGTGTCCTCGGTGATCTCCACCACGGGAAGCCCGGTCAGCCGGGTGGCGGCCTGCGCCGGGTCGGCGGAGGTGGCGGAGGCGAGGAGGAAGACCGGTTCACGGCCGTAGCGCGCGCAGATACGGCGCAGCCTGCGTATGACCTGGGCGACGTGCGAGCCGAAGACCCCGCGGTAGGTGTGGCACTCGTCGATGACGACATAGCGCAGCGCGCGCAGGAAGGACGACCAGCGGGGGTGGGCGGGCAGGATGCCGCGGTGCAGCATGTCGGGGTTGGTCAGTACGTAATTGCCGTACTGGCGCACCCACTCGCGCTCCTCGACCGGGGTGTCCCCGTCGTAGACGGCGGGCCGGACCGCGCTGCCCAGCGGCTCGGCCAGTTCCCGTACGGCGCGTCGCTGGTCGGCGGCGAGGGCCTTGGTGGGCGCGAGGTACAGCGCGGTGGCCCCGCGCCCGTTGGGAGCCTCCGAGCCGTCCAGGAGGGCCGACAGGACGGGCGCCAGGTATGCCAGGGACTTGCCGGAGGCGGTGCCGGTGGCCACGACGACCGATTCGCCGTCCAGGGCGTGCTCTGCGGTACGGGCCTGATGGGCCCAGGGCCGCTGGATTCCGGCGGCGCGCACGGCTTCGACGACTTCCGGCCGGATCCGTCCCGGCCAGGGGGCATGGCTGCCGATCCTCGGGGGCAAGTGCTCCGTATGAGTGATGCGCGTAGCACGGGTCGCCCCGGAGGCGAGGCGGTCGAGTACCACGCGTGGGGAAGGGCGGACGCCCGCGTCCGGCGGGAGTTGATTGGAGGCCATCGACACCGAGTGTGTCACTGGTGTGACGGACAATGCTGACAAGGCGTCGTGCACGCCTGCTGGTAAGTGATTGAATGCCATCGCGGCTGCCGATCCATGGGGGGCGACCGCTCGATAGCAAGGTGCTGGAGGATCCGTGGACCTGTCCCTGTCGACCCGGACCGTTGGCGACCGTACGGTCGTCGAGGTCGGTGGCGAGATTGATGTATACACCGCGCCCAAGCTGCGGGAGCAGCTGGTCGAGCTCGTGAACGACGGAAGCTACCACCTCGTGGTGGACATGGAACGTGTCGACTTCCTCGACTCCACCGGGCTCGGCGTACTGGTGGGCGGGCTCAAGCGGGTGCGTGCCCATGAGGGCTCGCTGCGCCTGGTCTGCAACCAGGAGCGCATTCTCAAGATCTTCCGTATCACCGGACTGACCAAGGTGTTCCCGATCCACACCTCGGTCGACGAAGCCGTCTCGGCCACCGACTGACGGCTTTCGGTGCCCCCGGGCGAAGAGGCCGGGGGAGGAAGTAGTGGGGGGAACCGGGCTTCGGGGTCCGGCCCCCTGCGTTGCACGCCCGCATATCGAGGGGGATGGCATGGCCACCGTCGAACTTCGTTTCAGCGCCCTTCCCGAGCACGTACGGACCGCGCGCCTGGTCGCGGCCGCCGTCGCGCGGCGGGCCGGGGTGGACGAGGCCGTGCTGGACGAGGTGCGTCTCGCCGTGGGTGAGGCCTGCACCCGTGCCGTCGGGCTGCACCGCAGCAACGGCATCTCCGCGCCGGTGCGCGTCGTCCTGGTCGAGGACGAGAAGAAGTTCTCCATCGAGGTGGGCGACGAGGTCCCCTGTGTGCAGGGCGGCGCCGGGCTGGTTCCCGGCGCGCGCGCGGTGGACGGCGAAGGGCCGGCCGCCGTGGAGCCCGTGGGCGGCGGTGTCGTGGTCTCGGACAACGGTGACTCCGAGGGCGACGACGCGATGGGCCTGGCGGTCATCAGCGGGCTCGTCGACGATGTCGAGGTGTCCTCCGGCGAGGGCGGCGGCGTGATCCGCATGAGCTGGCCGACGGCGCCCGCTCCCGTGCTTCCCTAGCGCCCGCTCCCGATCTTTCCCGGCGTCCGCCCCCGGTCCTTCCCCGCGTCCGCCCCCGGCCCTTCCCCGGAACCGCCCCGCTCGCCCCGGCGCCCGCTCCCGTACCTCCTTTCCCGGCCGCCTTTCCGCCGCTTCGCGAGGTCCGGTGTGCCCCGTCGGACGGTCTGCCAGGGCCGTCAGGGCCCCGGGTGCGGCAGGTGCCCGGCCGCCCCGGCCCCGTACCGATCTTTCTCCGCGCCACCCGTGATCAATGGGCTCAGGTGTTCTGAACAGGCGCGTTCGAGGAAATACTGAGATCATCCGGCGGCGGTCAGCGAATTGGCGGCTTTCATTCGTACAGGCGAATTTCCGTGGGGCGCATCTTTTGATCTTCGCCGGTGTATCGCCGGTGCATCGCGGGTACCGGCGAATTCCCTTTGACGCGCACTGTTTTGATCTAGTGGGGCTCCCTACAATCCGTCCACATCTCTAGCTCAGGACGCCTGAGCGTGCTTTCGCGCGCCCATGTGCCAAACGTCAAGGAGGACGAATGGCGGGGCCTTACACCCCTCAGCTGCTGGACACCCCCTCATACCTGGCCGAGCCATCACTGACGACCGGAAACCGCGGCATGGTGCTGGTGATCGCCGTGGTCGCGCTGGCGGCCCTGGCCGTCGCGGGCGTTCTGGTCCGCCAGGTACTCGCGGCCGGCGAGGGCACCGACAGCATGAAGAAGATCGCCGCTGCCGTGCAGGAAGGCGCAAATGCCTACCTGGCACGGCAGTTGCGCACCCTGGGCATTTTCGCCGTAGTGGTGTTCTTCCTGCTCATGCTGCTGCCCGCGGACGACTGGACGCAGCGCGCCGGGCGCAGCGCCTTCTTCTTGATCGGCGCCGCATTCTCCGCGGCCACCGGCTATATCGGCATGTGGCTGGCCGTACGCAGCAATGTGCGTGTGGCCGCCGCAGCCCGTGAGGCCACCCCGGCCGAGGGCGACACAAAGGCACGCGATCTGACGGCGGTCTCGCACAAGGCGATGAAGATCGCTTTCCGTACGGGCGGTGTCGTCGGCATGTTCACCGTGGGGCTCGGCCTGCTGGGCGCGTCCTGCGTGGTGCTCGTGTACGCGGTCGACGCCCCCAAGGTGCTGGAGGGCTTCGGTCTGGGCGCCGCGCTGATCGCGATGTTCATGAGGGTCGGCGGCGGCATCTTCACCAAGGCCGCCGACGTGGGCGCGGACCTGGTCGGCAAGGTCGAGCAGGGCATTCCCGAGGACGACCCGCGCAACGCCGCGACCATCGCGGACAACGTGGGCGACAACGTCGGCGACTGCGCGGGCATGGCGGCCGACCTCTTCGAGTCCTACGCCGTGACCCTGGTCGCCGCCCTCATCCTGGGCATGGCGGCCTTCGGTGACGCCGGCCTGGCCTTCCCGCTGCTCGTACCGGCCATCGGCGTCGTCACGGCGATGATCGGCATCTTCGTGGTCGCGCCGCGCCGTTCGGACCGCAGCGGCATGACCGCCATCAACCGCGGCTTCTTCATCTCGGCCGCCATCTCGCTGGTGCTCGTGGCCGTCGCCGTCTACACCTACCTTCCGGCCACCTACAAGGAGTTGAAGGGCGTCACCGACGGGGAGATCCTCGCCAAGACCGGCGACCCGCGGATCCTGGCGCTGGTCGCGGTGGCCATCGGCATCGTGCTGGCGGCCCTGATCCAGCAGCTGACGGGCTACTTCACCGAGACCACCCGCCGCCCGGTGCGCGACATCGGCAAGACCTCGCTGACCGGACCGGCCACCGTCGTCCTGTCCGGCATCTCCATCGGCCTGGAGTCCGCCGTCTACTCCGCGGTCCTGATCGGTCTGTCGGTGTACGGGGCGTTCCTGCTGGGCGGTACGTCCATCATGCTGGCGCTGTTCGCGGTCGCGCTGGCCGGTACGGGCCTGCTGACCACCGTCGGCGTCATCGTCGCGATGGACACCTTCGGCCCGGTCTCCGACAACGCGCAGGGCATCGCCGAGATGTCCGGCGACGTCACCGGCGACGGCGCGCAGGTCCTGACCGACCTGGACGCGGTGGGCAACACCACCAAGGCCATCACCAAGGGCATCGCGATCGCCACGGCCGTGCTGGCCGCGGCCGCGCTCTTCGGTTCGTACCGCGACGCGATCAGCACGGCGGTCAAGGAGGTCGGCAGCGCCGCCAGCGGCATGGGGCTGAGCCTGGACATCTCCCAGCCCAACAACCTGGTCGGCCTGATCCTGGGCGCCTCCGTCGTCTTCCTCTTCTCCGGGCTGGCGATCAACGCGGTGTCGCGGTCGGCCGGTTCGGTGGTCTACGAGGTGCGCCGGCAGTTCCGCGAGCACCCCGGGATCATGGACTACACCGAGAAGCCCGAGTACGGGCGCGTGGTGGACATCTGTACCAAGGACGCGCTGCGCGAGCTGACCACCCCGGGTCTGCTGGCCGTACTGACGCCCATCGCGGTCGGTTTCTCGCTCGGTGTGGGCGCGCTCGGCTCCTTCCTGGCGGGTGCGATCGGCACCGGCACGCTGATGGCGGTCTTCCTCGCCAACTCCGGCGGTGCCTGGGACAACGCCAAGAAGCTCGTCGAGGACGGCCACCACGGCGGCAAGGGCAGCGAGGCGCACGCCGCGACGGTGATCGGCGACACGGTCGGCGACCCGTTCAAGGACACCGCCGGCCCCGCGATCAACCCGCTGCTGAAGGTCATGAACCTGGTGGCGCTGCTGATCGCGCCGGCCGTGGTGAAGTTCTCCTACGGGGCGGACAAGAGCCTGGGCATCCGCATCGGGGTCGCGGTCCTCGCGATCGTGATCATCGTCGGAGCGGTGTACGTGTCCAAGCGGCGCGGTATCGCGGTGGGTGACGAAGACAACTCCGGGAAGGTCGCCAAGTCGGTCGACCCGGCCGTGGTGTCCTAGCCGAGAGCGGCCCCGCAGCATCCAACGGGCGGGTGGACGGCGCATCTTGAGAGCGCCGTCCACCCGCTTTTTGTCTCGTACGGGCCCTGCATTGGTCTCGTCCAAGGCTTGGTGCAAATGGCTGCAATGCGGGTCGTACAGGAAGCTCGACTCGTGGTCAAGGGCCCTCAGGCGTGTATGTTCCGGGGCCGAGAGCCATGGAAGGGACCAATCCGGTGAACAAGAAGCTAGTGGCCGCACTGTCCGGCGGTGCGGCGCTTGTGCTCACGCTGACCGGTTGCAGCAGCGACGACGACAGCGGCAAGAAGCTCGACGACTGGGCCGCCACCTACTGCAAGTCGGCGAACGCCTCGTACGACCTGAGCCAGGGGGCGGACAAGGAGCTGGAAGAGGCCAACGACCACATCAAGGACCGGCCTCGGGTCAAGGAGCTGTACGTCAAGGCGTTCGGGAACCTCGCCAACGCCTCGCGCGGGCTGGCCAAGTCCCTCAAGGACTCGGGCCCGCCGCCGGTCGACGACGGCCAGCAGCGCGAGGACGCCGCGGTCAAGGAGCTCAACGACAACGCGAAGTTCTACGACGACCTCAAGGCCCAGGCCGAGAAGCTGGACCCGGGCAATCTGTCGAAGTTCGCCGAGCAGATCGTGACCCTGAGCAACTCGCTGAAGGGGCAGGGCGAGAAGCGCTCCGCCGCTCTGAAGAAGTTCCAGGAGGGCGAGGTCGGCAAGGCGATGGCCAAGCAGCCCGGCTGCCAGGTGGACAAGGGCTCGGGCTCGCCGAAGGCCGACGACAAGGCCGACCCCAAGGCTGATCCCAAGGCCGGCGACAAGGCCGACGACAAGCAGGAGAAGCAGGAGAAGGCGGACGCCGGGCAGTAAGCGGCAGCTGCCCGCCGCCGCGCGCCAGGCGCGGCCCGACACGGCCCGGTGCCCCGTCCGCAACGGACGCGGCACCGGGCCGTCGCCGTTTGCCGGTGCCAGCCCCGACAATGGGGGCGTGAGTACGCACCTCCCCACCGCTGACGTCCGCGACCCCGACTCCGCCGCCCGTACGGCCCGGCTGCGCCAGGCGCTGCAGTCCGCCGCCTTCACCGCCGACGGCCTGCTGGACCTGCTCGGCGCGCCCGCCTATGCGGCGCTCGCCCGCAGCGAGACCGTGCCCGCGCTGCGCGCGACCCGCGGCCAGAGCCCGCTGGAGACGCTGGTGCGGCTGTTCCTGCTCCAGCACGCGGTGCCCTACGAGCGGGCGCGGGCCGCGCTGTCGGTGGAGGACTGCCTGGCCGACGGCTGGCTCGTCAGGGACGGCGATCAGGTACGGGCGAGCGTGGACGTGCGCCCGTACGGCGGGCCCGACGGGCAGGACTGGTGGGTGGTCTCCGACCTGGGCTGCGCGGTCGGCGGCGCGGGCGGGATCGCCGGCGGCCGGTCCGGGGCGGACCGCTCGCAACTGGTGCTGGGCGTGGGCGGGGCGTCCACGACGCTCGCCGGGATCACCGTGCGCAGGCCCGTGGGCAGCGCGCTGGACCTGGGGACGGGCTCCGGCATCCAGGCGCTGCACGCCGCCCAGCACGCCACCCGCGTGGTGGCCACCGACCTCAATGCGCGGGCGCTGCGCATCGCGGCCCTGACGCTGGCCCTGTCGGGGGCGCCCGAGGCGGACCTGCGCGAGGGCTCCCTCTTCGAGCCGGTGGACCAGGAGCGCTTCGACCTGATCGTCTCCAACCCGCCGTTCGTGATCTCGCCCGGCGCGCGGCTGACGTACCGGGACGGCGGGATGGGCGGCGACGACCTGTGCCGCACCCTGGTGCAGCAGAGCGCGGACCGGCTCAACGACGGCGGGTACGCCCAGTTCCTGGCCAACTGGCAGCACGTCGAGGGCGAGGACTGGCACGAGCGGCTGCGCTCGTGGGTACCGCGCGGCTGTGACGCCTGGGTCGTACAGCGCGAGGTGCAGGACGTCGCGCAGTACGCCGAGCTGTGGCTGCGCGACGGCGGGGACCACCGCAGCGACCCGCAGGAGTACGCCGCCCGCTACGACGCGTGGCTGGAGGAGTTCGAGGCCCGCAAGACCAAGGGCGTCGGCTTCGGCTGGATCACCCTGCGCAAGTCGGGCGCGGACCGCCCCTCCCTGACGGTCGAGGAGTGGCCGCACCCGGTCGAGCAGCCGCTGGGCGAGGCGGTCCTCGCCCACTTCGACCGCCAGGACTACCTGCGGGCCACCGACGACGCCGCGCTGCTGGCCGGGCACTTCCAGCTGGCGCGGGAGGTGGTCCAGGAGCAGGTCGGGATGCCGGGCGCGGAGGACCCCGAGCACGTGGTGCTGCGGCAGAACAGGGGCATGCGCAGGGCGACGAAGGTGGACACGGTCGGCGCCGGGTTCGCCGGGGTGTGCGACGGCTCGCTGCCGGCCGGGCGGATCCTGGACGCGATCGCCCAACTGGTGGGCGAGGACCCGGTGTTGCTGCGGGACCGCACTCCGGAGGCGATCCGGCTGCTGGTGGAGCAGGGCTTCCTGGACCCGGTCGTACGGGGCTGAGGCGGGCGGAGCGCCGGTGAGGTGAGCGGCGCGGGGCGGGGCCAAGTGGGCACCGTTCAGACGCCGTTCGCCCCTTGCGCGTGGCCTTCGTGCTGTCCGGCCGGGGGTGTGCGGACACGGGAGTGCGTACGGATCCGGAATCCGTACGGATCCGGTCGTTACGGCAGGCGCAACAGGGGGCACACGGAACCTATGAGCCGCATGGGCCACAGCCATCACCCCGGCAGCCCCAGGGGGCACAGCCGTAACGCTGTGTCCCAACTGGCGCCGGTCCGCTCCCCGTTCGCGTGCGCACCGGGGGAAAAACGTGCCGCACGGTCAGGCAACCAACGCGCTGATTTCACCGTGTACCTCATTGAAGGCCAATAACAGGCCCGAAAGGGAGGAACACGTAATGAACCGTGCATACCGCCTTGCCGCCGCCGGTGTCCTCAGTGCCGCGCTCGTCGCCGGTACCGCGGCCGCCGCCGTCGCCGCTCCGGCCGCCCCGTCCGCCCACGCCGCCCCGGCCGCCGCCAAGGCCCCGCAGAAGGCCTCGATCACCGCCAAGGCGAGCGTGTCCTCGGTCAAGGCATGGCAGGAGTTCCGCGTCTCGGGCACCTCCACCGGCCTGAAGGCGGGCACCAAGGTCACCCTCCAGCAGAAGCAGGGCAAGAAGTGGGTCTCGCTGCCCGCGAGCGTGCCGGTCAACAAGACCGGCGCGTACTCCCTGCGCGTCAAGCTCGGCATCAAGGGCAAGAACGAGCTGCGGATAGCCGGGGGCGGTGTGGTCTCCCCGGTGGTCACGGTCACGGTGCGCTGACCGGGCGCCGTGTGCCCGGCGAAGACCGCGCGGAAGTGATCTCCGCGCCCTGAACGGCATGTCTGTGTGCCGGGCCGTCCTCCGGCGGGGGCGGCCCGGCGGCGTTTTTCGGCCAGTGGGCTCCGGCCGCCGTACGGCGCTCGTCCCGCCGCCGTCCGTCAGGCGCTCCATGGCCGCTGCCCCGGCGCGGCCCGGCCCTGCGGACTCAGCCGACCAGATTGCGTACGACGGCCCAGCCGACGGCCAGGCCCAGCACGGCGAGCCCCGCGCGGCGCCCGAGCCGGGGGCGCCAGCGGCGTCCGTGCCACCCCGCGTACAGCCAGCGTGCGGCCAGCGCCACGGCGGCCGGTACGCCGAGCACCAGCAGCGCGGCGTTGTCGTGGAAGGCCGCGACGACGTCGCCGTGCAGCAGGTCGTACAGCAGGCGGGTGAGGCCGCACGCCGGGCACAGCAGGCCGGTCAGCCAGTTGAAGGGGCAGCGCGGCAGCAGCTGCCCCGGCTGGTGCGGATCGGTGTGCCACAGATAGGCGGCACCGGCCGCGCCGAGGGCGGCGAACAGGGCGGCGCGGCGCAGCACGGCGGCCCGGCCGATGGGGCGCCTGACCGGGGCGCCGGGCGGGGGCGGGGCGGTCACCCGCTCAGCGGCCGTACGCGGCGGCGTGCCCGGTCCGCGGCGTGCCGGGCCTGGTCCGGGGCGTGTGCAGGGGAGCGGAGCGCGTACGGGGCGGGGCGGCGGCTGTCCGGATTGCGCCCCTGGGCCGTGCGGCGCCCGCCGGGCTCGTGCGGCGGGCCGCAGGGATTCTGCTCGGGCATCGCTGGTGCACTCCCCCAAGATCGCTGGCCGGTGACGGCGGCGCGCCGGGCGCGGGGCCAGGAGGCTGCGACGGCCGGCCGGGGGCGCCTGCGCCGCGCCGTGTGGTCCATGACCATCCTGCCAGCCGCCGCCGACGCCGCGGCACGACGGCATACGCGCGGGCCCCGGTCCCTGACGTGACGGTCTGCGCCGGTCCGTGCCTGAGGGCGGGCGGGTCTGGGCATGAGTTACGGGGACGGGTGCGATCGGTGCGCGGCCTTCCCGCGGGCGCGGGCACGGGCGGCGGAGGGCCACGTGCGGCCCGGGCGGCATGAAGGCATGTAGTCGGGTTACCGTTCGAGTGGCGTTGCGGGGTTTTTCCGTTTGACACGGGGGCGGGAGGTACCGTCACACTCCGCAGCGTCAAGCGTCACCGCAGTGCCCGCCCCCTTGGCCCGAGGCCGGGGGTTCCCCAGCGTCGACCGGAGAGAAGAGCGAAGTTGTCCCCGACCAGCGAGACCGCACAGGGCGGCGGCCGCCGACTCGTCATCGTCGAGTCGCCTGCCAAGGCGAAGACGATCAAGGGCTACCTCGGCCCTGGCTACGTGGTCGAAGCGAGCGTCGGGCACATCCGCGACCTCCCCAACGGCGCGGCGGAGGTCCCCGCGAAGTACAAGGGCGAGCCCTGGGCCCGTCTCGGTGTGAACGTCGACGCCGACTTCCAGCCGATCTACGTGGTCAACAGCGACAAAAAGGACCAGGTCAAGAAGCTCAAGGAGCTGCTGGCCGAGTCCGACGAACTCTTCCTCGCCACCGATGAGGACCGCGAGGGCGAGGCGATCGCCTGGCACCTCCAGGAGATCCTCAAGCCCAAGGTCCCCGTCCACCGCATGGTCTTCCACGAGATCACCAAGGACGCGATCCGCGAGGCCGTCGCCAACCCCCGCGAGCTGAACCAGAAGCTGGTCGACGCCCAGGAGACCCGCCGCATCCTCGACCGCCTCTACGGCTACGAGGTCTCGCCGGTCCTGTGGAAGAAGGTCATGCCGCGGCTGTCGGCCGGCCGCGTGCAGTCGGTGGCCACCCGCCTGGTCGTCGAGCGCGAGCGCGAGCGGATCGCGTTCCGCTCCGCCGAGTACTGGGACCTGACCGGCACCTTCGCCACCGGCCGCGCCGGTGACTCCTCCGACCCCTCGACGCTGACGGCCCGGCTGGCCACCGTGGACGGCCGCCGTATCGCGCAGGGCCGCGACTTCGGCTCCAACGGCAAGCTCAAGAACGACGTCCTGCACCTGGACGAGGCGAACGCCCGCGCGCTGGCCGCCGCCCTGGAGAACACCGACTTCGCCGTGCGCTCGGTGGAGTCCAAGCCCTACCGCCGCTCCCCGTACGCCCCCTTCCGTACGACCACCCTCCAGCAGGAGGCCAGCCGCAAGCTGGGATTCGGCGCCAAGGCGACCATGCAGGTGGCCCAGAAGCTGTACGAGAACGGCTTCATCACCTATATGCGTACGGACTCCACGACCCTGTCGGACACCGCGATCAGCGCGGCCCGCGCCCAGGTCACCCAGCTGTACGGCGCCGACTACCTGCCGGACAAGCCCCGCTCGTACGCGGGGAAGGTCAAGAACGCCCAGGAGGCGCACGAGGCCATCCGCCCGTCGGGTGATCGTTTCCGCACCCCCGCCGAGACCGGCCTGAGCGGCGACCAGTTCAAGCTGTACGAGCTGATCTGGAAGCGGACCGTCGCCTCTCAGATGAAGGACGCGGTCGGCAACTCCGTCACCGTCAAGATCGGCGGCAGGGCGGCCGACGGCCGGGACGCGGAGTTCAGCGCGTCCGGCAAGACCATCACCTTCCACGGCTTCATGAAGGCCTATGTGGAAGGCGCGGACGACCCCAACGCCGAGCTGGACGACCGCGAGCGGCGGCTGCCGCAGGTCGCCCAGGGCGACGCGCTCTCCGCCCGCGAGATGTCGGTGGACGGGCACGCCACCAAGCCGCCCGCCCGCTACACCGAGGCCACCTTGGTCAAGGAGCTCGAAGAGCGCGAGATCGGCCGCCCCTCGACGTACGCCTCGATCATCGGCACGATCCTGGACCGCGGCTACGTCTTCAAGAAGGGCACCGCGCTCGTCCCGTCCTTCCTGTCCTTCGCCGTGGTCAACCTGCTGGAGAAGCACTTCGGGCGGCTGGTCGACTACGACTTCACCGCCAAGATGGAGGACGACCTCGACGCCATCGCGCGCGGCGAGGCCCAGTCCGTGCCGTGGCTGCGCCGCTTCTACTTCGGCGAGGGCGGCAGCGACGGAAGCGCCGCCGGCGCCGCCGATGCCGGCAACGGCGACGGCGACCACCTCGGCGGCCTGAAGGAGCTGGTCACCGACCTCGGCGCGATCGACGCCCGGGAGATCTCCTCCTTCCCCGTCGGCGACGGCATCATGCTGCGGGTGGGCCGCTACGGCCCCTACGTCGAGCGCGGCGAGAAGGACTCCGAGGGCCACCAGCGCGCCGATGTGCCCGAGGACCTGGCGCCGGACGAGCTGACGGTGGAGTACGCCGAGGAGCTGCTGGCCAAGCCGAGCGGCGACTTCGAGCTGGGCATGGACCCGGTCAGCGGCAACCAGATCGTGGCCAAGGACGGCCGCTACGGCCCCTACGTCACCGAGATCCTGCCCGAGGGCACGCCCAAGACCGGCAAGAACGCCGTCAAGCCGCGCACCGCCTCGCTGTTCAAGTCGATGTCCCTGGACACCGTCACCCTCGATGACGCGCTGAAGCTGATGTCGCTGCCGCGGGTGGTCGGCAAGGACGCCGAGGGCGTGGAGATCACCGCGCAGAACGGCCGCTACGGCCCGTACCTGAAGAAGGGCACGGACTCGCGCTCCTTGGAGAGCGAGGACCAGATCTTCAACATCACCCTGGACGAGGCCCTCGCCATCTACGCCCAGCCCAAGCAGCGCGGGCGGGCCGCGGCCAAGCCGCCGCTGAAGGAGCTGGGCGCCGACCCGGTCAGCGGGAAGCCGGTGGTGGTCAAGGACGGCCGCTTCGGCCCGTACGTCACCGACGGCGAGACCAACGCCACGCTGCGCCGGGACGACGACGTGGAGACGATCACGCCGGAGCGCGGCTTCGAGCTGCTGGCGGAGAAGCGCGCCAAGGGGCCGGCGAAGAAGAAGACGGCGGCCAAGAAGACGACCGCCAAGAAGGCCCCGGCCAAGAAGACCGCCACGAAGAAGGCGACGGCCACCAAGACGGCTACCAAGACGGCCGCGAAGAAGACCACCGCCAAGAAGACGGCGGCGAAGAAGACGACGGCGAAGAAGGCGGCCGCGGCCAAGCCGGCCGAGGACTGAGCGGAGGGGGCACGGTGGGGTACCGCGTCACGTACACCGTCGAGGCGAAGGCCACGGCGGACGCCATGCCGGCGGAGCGGCGGGAGCTTCTCGAGCGCGGGCTGGCCAAGCTCGCTCTCGACCCGTATCACAAGGCCAGCAGCCACGTCGGCGTGCACGAGGACGACCGCAAGGCCCAAGTGGCGCCCGGGCTGCTCATCGAGTACGTGGTCGCCCACGGCCTGCTCGTCATCGTCGTGATCGAGATCTTCGACGAGGTGCTGCTGGTCGGCGACTGACGCCTCGGGTCGCCCGTACGTTCGGGTGAGGCCGTGGGGTCCGGGCCGAGGCCGATAGGCTGGCAGGATGACGCGTACCGAGCAGCCAACGGTCGTGACCCCCACATCCGGCGCCCTGGCCGCGGACTCCCGCGAGCGCGCCGTGCGAGCCCTGCTCCGCTTCCCCCCACTGAAGCGGTTGTGGAGTGCGCAGTTCGTCAGCGGTATCGGTGATGCCCTCGCACTGCTGGTGCTCGTACTGCTCGCACTCCAGGCGGCGCTGTACGTTCCCGCGGGCGGCGAGGCCGTCTTCGGCGGCGGATACAGGGGCGCGGCTTTCGCCATCACCACCGTTTTCGCTGCCCGGATGCTGGCCACGCTGCTGTTCGGGGCCGTACTCCTGGGCCCGCTGTCCGCGCTGACCGCGCCCGGGGGCACCCTGGACCGGCGCTGGACCATGATCGGCGCGGACGGGGTGCGGCTCGCGCTGCTCGTCGTCGCCCCGCTGTGGATCGACTGGACCCCCCGCAGCGCGCTGGCGTGGCTGGTGGTCACCGCCTTCGTGGCCGGGGTCGCCGAGCGCTGCTGGACCGTGGCGCGGGAGAGCGCCGCGCCCGGACTGCTGCCCGCCCCGCCCCCGGAGGGCGCGGCCATACGGCCCCTTCCGGACAACCTCGACGCGCTGCGGCGCCTCTCGCTGCGCACCACCTTCGTCTCGCTGCCCGTCGCGGCCGCGGCGCTGATCGTGGTCACCCTCTTCGGGAATGTGCTGGGCTCGGGCATCGAGTGGTTCCACGATCACCAGGCCGCGCTCGGCTCCTATGTCGCCTCCGGCCTGTTCGCCGCGTCGATCTCCGTCCTGTACTTCCTCCAGCTGCCCGCCGTGCAGACGCCGCGCCCGCGCTCCCCCCTGGAGGGGATGCGCCGCCCGAAGGCGGGTTCGGGCGTGGACAAGGGGCGCACCGGCGCGGTGCCGCTGCTGGTGCTGGCCTGTGCCGCGGTCGCCGCCGCGATCGCCGCGGCCTTCGCGGTGGCGGTGCTGCACGCCGCCGACCTGGGCGGTGGCCCGGTCGGCTTCTCCCTGCTCGTACTGGCCCTGAGCGGCGGTCCCGTGGTGGGCATCCGCAGGGCGGGCACGATCCTTCCCGCGCTGTCCCGGCGCCGGCTGCTGGCGCTGTCCGTGGCCGTCACGGGCCTGGCGCTGCTGGGCGTGGGCCTGGTGCCCGACCCGACGACGGTGCTGCTGCTGGCGCTGCTGGCCGGGGTGTCCGCGGGTGTCGCGGCCAACACCGGGCACACGCTCCTGGACCAGGAGACCGAGGAGTTCCGTACGGCCCGTACGACCGAGCATCTGCACGCGGTCGTACGCCTGGCGGTCGCGCTGGCCGTGATCGTCGCGCCGCTGCTGGCCGCGGCGATCGGCCCGCACCACGTGGGCGAGGGCAAGTTCGTGCTGGACCACGGCGGCGCCGCCTACACCCTCATGCTGGTGGGCGCGCTGCTGCTGCCGGTGGCCGCCTGGGTGCTGGGCAAGGTGGACGACCGGCAGGGCGTGCCGCTGCGGCGCGACCTGCGCGAGGCGCTGCGCGGCGGCGAGCCGGCGCAGGCACCGGCCCCGACCGGGTTCTTCATCGCCCTGGAGGGCGGCGACGGCGCGGGCAAGTCCACGCAGGTCGAGGCGCTGGCGGAGTGGATCCGCGGCAAGGGCCACGAGGTCGTGGTGACCCGCGAGCCGGGCGCCACCGCCATCGGCAAGCGGCTGCGCTCGATCATCCTGGACGTGTCCACCACGGGCCTGTCCGACCGCGCCGAGGCGCTGATGTTCGCCGCCGACCGCGCCGATCACGTCAACAGCGTGATCCGGCCCGCGCTGGAGCGCGGCGCCGTCGTGATCACCGACCGCTACATCGACTCCTCGGTGGCCTACCAGGGCGCGGGCCGCAACCTCGCCCCCACCGAGATCGCCCGGATCTCGCGCTGGGCGACCGACGGCCTGGTGCCGCATCTGACGGTGCTGCTGGACGTCTCCCCGGAGACCGCCCGCGAGCGCTTCACCGAGGCACCGGACCGTATGGAGTCCGAGCCGGCCGAGTTCCACCAGCGGGTGCGCGCGGGCTTCTTGACGCTGGCCGCCGCCGACCCCACGCGCTATCTGGTCGTGGACGCCGGGCAGGAGCCGCAGGCCGTCACCACCGTCGTACGCCACCGCCTGGACCAGGTCCTGCCGCTGTCCGAAGCGGAGATCAAGGCCCGCGAGGAGGCCCGTAAGGCCGCCGAGGAAGAGGCGCGGCGCAAGGCCGAGGAAGAGGCCGCGCGCAAGGCCGAGGAGGAGCGCCTGGAGCGCGAGCGCCAGGAGCAGCTGGCCAAGCTGCGCGCCGAGGAGGAAGAGCGCAAGCGCCGCGAGATCGAGGCCGCCAAGGCCCGCGAGGCCGCCCGCCAGGCCGAGGAGGCCCGCAAGCGCGCCGAGGAGGCCCGCAAGGCGGCCGAGGAGGAGCGCAAGCGGCGCGAGGCCGAGGAGAAGGCCAGGGCCGCGGAAGAAGAGCGGCGGCGCCGGCAGGCCGAGGAGGAGGCGCGGCTGCGCGCCGAGGCCGAGGAGCGCCGCAAGGAGAAGCAGCGCAAGGCCGAGGAGGCCCTGCTGCGGGCCGAACAGGCCCGGCTGGCGGCGGCCCGCGAGGCCGCGGCCGCGGCGGCGGGCCCCGAGACCGCCACGGCGGCGCAGGAACTCCCCACGCGCAAGCCGGTCCTGGGGACGGGCGGGCGCAGCCAGCCCGGCCCGCGTCCGGCCGCCGCGCCGGAGTCGGAGTCGGAGGAGACGGCGGTCCTGCCGCAGCCCGGTGCGCAGGGTGATCAGGCGCGCGGGGCGGCGGACGAGACCGCGGTGCTGCCTCCGGTACGCGACGCGGGCAGCGGTGACGAGACGGCGGTGCTGCCTCCCGTACGGGCGGTGGGCAGCGGCGACGAGACCGAGGTGCTGCCGCAGCCCGGAGCGGGGAGTGGGCCGGCGGACCAGGACCGGGCCGGGCAGTCGGCGCAGGCCGGCCGGCGGGCCGGTGGTGCGGACGCCGAGGAGACCACGGTGCTGCCGCCCGTACGCGAGGCGGGGGCGGCGGACGAGACCGAGGTGCTGCCTCCCGTACGGCCCGAGGGCCCGGCGGCGTGGCCCGAGGCCGGCCGCGGGGCCGACTCCCGTACGGCGGGGGCGGCGTGGGAGGCCAAGGCCTCCCGGCACAGCGACCCGGCCGACCGGGTGCCGCCGTGGGTGTTCCGCCCGGAGCCGGACGGTCGGGAGGCGCCGCAGCGGCCCGCGGAGTCGAGCGCCGAGCGCACCCGTGAACTGCCGCAGATCGACCCGGACACCGGCCGTCCCGTCGAGCCGCCGCAGCGCAACCGCCCCCGCCCGGACTGGGCGGAGGAGACCCCGCTGGACGATCTGCCGACGCTCGCCGACGAGCTGCTGGGCCCGCGCGAGGGCGAGGAGCCGGAGGACCGCAAGGGCAGGCGGCGCGGGCGGTAGGGGCGCCCGGCCGGCACATCACCGTTGGCCCGTTCGCCGCGCTCGGCGCGCGGGCGGCGGTGCTCGCGCCGTACGACTGGTGCTGACAGGTCCATGGATCCTGCGGGTCCATGGATCCATCCGGCACCAGGAGGAGAGATGAGCGCGTCTGCGCGCAGGAGCGGGCGGCGGCGGGCGGCGGCCGTGGTGCCGCTGGCGGTGGCCACGCTGGTGGGCACGGGGCACATAACGGCGGCGGCCGCGCCCACGGGACCGCCGGGCCTGCACGGCCCTGAGGGCAAGGAGTTGCCGTGCACCGCGCGGACCGGCCCCTACCAGTGGCAGCTGGAGGCCGCGCTCGGGCTCCCCAGGGACGGCAGGCAGTCACCGGCCGACTGCGCCGCCATCCGCACACTGCAGCGGCAGCTGAAGGTGAGCCCCGCCGACGGCCGGGCGACGCTGGCGACGTACCGCCTGCTGCTGGTGCGCGAGGCGGGCCGCAACCCCAACGCGCTCGGCCGCTGCCCGGTCAAGGGTTTCCGGGTGACCTGCGTGGACCTCGACCGGCAGATCCTGTGGGCGCAGAGCGGCAAGCGGATCGTCTTCCCGCCGGTGCCCATCCGTACGGGCCGCGACGGGCTGGAGACCCGGCGCGGCTGGCACCGGGTCTACAAGCGGCAGGAGCGGTTCTTCTCCACGGTCTACGACAACGCGCCGATGCCGTACTCGCAGTTCTTCAACCTGGGCCAGGCGATCCACGGGACGCACAAGGACCTCTTCGCGTCGGGCTCCGGCGGCTGCGTGAACATGAACGTCGCGGACGCCGAGCGGCTGTACTGGCTGCTGGACGTCAACGACCTGATCTATGTGTGGGGCACCAAGCCGGGCACCGGCTCCGGCTACCGGGTGCCCCAGCGGCCGCCCGTCGTGCCGGGGCCCGTGCCGCACGGGAAGCGCCCGGCCGCTGCCCGGCCGGGCGCCGTGTCAGCGGGCTGAGCGCGCCGCGCGCCCGCTCACTTGCCCTTCTTGGTCTTCTCGCCCTTGGCCAGATAGAGGACGACGTCGCGCACCAGGTGCTGTTCGTCCAGGGTCTGTACGGCGGAGCAGCGCGCGGCCCCGGTGGGCATCACATAGCCCTCGGGTACGTCGGTGATGCACACGATGTACGTCCCCAGGGGCAGCGGCTTGAAGGCGCACTGGCCGCCGGGGCCGGTGGCGCAGTCCGTGGGCAGCAGCCGCTTGGAGCTCTGCACGGTGGTGACCGTCGCGGGGACCGGCTTCTTGGTCTTGATGTCCTTGACCGTGGCGTTGATGGCGCCGGTGGGGGCGGGGGTACCGGCCTGGCAGGTGGCCGAGCCCAGGATGAGGTCGCCGTCCAGGACGCCGCCCAGGTCGCCGCCGAGGGTGATGTGGAGGGCGTTGACGGTCAGGGTGTTGCCGTCCTTGATCTGCTCGTTGACCACGGCCTTGCCCAGGCCGTTGGGGAGCGTGACGGCGGTGTTGGGCGCGGTCGAGGCGCCGAGGTCGGCGGTGGCCGATCCGGCCTTGAAGGACGCGCCCGCGACCGAGACCTTGCCCGTGGGGGGCTTGCCGGGCTGCGCGGCGCAGGTGGCGCTGACCGCTCCGGTGGTGAGCGTGGCCAGCTTGTTCAGGTTCAGGCTGATCGAGCCGAGCTTGCCGGTGGAGGTGGCGGCGCCGGTCGTCTTGTTGCCGGACGAGGCACTGGACACCCCTGTCGCGCTGCCGGTGTCGCCGACCTTCACGCTCGCGACCGAGGCGCTGGGGGGACCGGCGGGGAAGGCCGAGCGGGCCTGCTTGGCCAGGGAGATGGGGCCGAGGTTCGCGGAGATGCCGTACGCGGAGCTGATGGGGGACTTGGCGGCATACGCGGCACCGGCCGCCTGCGCGGGGAGGGCCGCGGCCAGTGCCGCGGCGGTGATCGCGCCGGTGACCAGGCGCAAGGTGCGATGGAGCATGGCGTTTCAGTCCTGTCTGCGTGGTGCGGCATCCACGTCCCAATGCCGTTTTGCGCAAAACATTCCATGTGAAGAGTCCGTGAAGGGGATGCCCGGCGTAGAGATATCGGAGGTTCGCTCGAACAGCGGAGCTGTCAGTGGCATCGGCGACAATGGGTTTCGCTCGGTGGACAGGGCGCAGGTGCGGCTCGCGATCGAGGGCCGATGAGCGGGAAGAGGGAGGCGGCGCGGCGATGGCGGTGTGGGACGACCTGGTCGGTCAGGACCGGGTGACGGAGCAGCTGGCCGCTGCGGCGCGCGACGCGGACGCCCTGGTCACGGCCGAGCAGCCGGGGCCGGACGGCGGCGGTGCCGAGGCGCTCGGCGCCTCGAAGATGACGCACGCCTGGCTGTTCACCGGCCCGCCCGGCTCGGGACGATCCACCGCGGCGCGTGCCTTCGCCGCGGCCCTGCAGTGCGTCAGCCCCGACCGCGCGCTCGGCGGCGCCCCCGGCTGCGGCTTCTGCGACGGCTGTCACACGACCATGGTCGGCACCCACGCCGACGTCACGATCGTGCGTACGGACCTGCTGTCCATCGGCGTGAAGGAGACCCGTGAGCTGGTGCGCAGCGCCTCCATGTCCCCGGCCGGCGGGCGCTGGCAGGTGATCGTGCTGGAGGACGCCGACCGCCTCACCGAGGGCGCGGGCAACGTCCTGCTCAAGGCCGTCGAGGAGCCCGCGCCGCGCACGGTCTGGCTGCTGTGCGCGCCCTCCATCGAGGACGTGCTGCCCACCATCCGCTCGCGCTGCCGCCACCTGACGCTGCGTACGCCGCCGGTCGCCGCGGTGGCCGACGTCCTGGTGCGCCGCGACGGCATCGAGCCCGCCGCCGCGGGGGGGGGCGC